>JAMCVK010000007.1 GCA_023475225.1 Chloroflexota bacterium | reverse complement strand
GCTGAGGTGAGGGTGGTCTTGCCGTGGTCCACGTGTCCGATGGTGCCCACATTCAGGTGGGGCTTGGTTCGCTCAAATCTCTTCTTGGCCATTTATCCCTCTTCCTCCTTAAACTTCACTTAGCCTGATCTGAATGTCCTATCTTTTAGCCTCGTACCTTGGCTGTGATCTCCTCGCTGATTTGTTGAGGCAAGGGCTCGTAATGAGAGAACTCCATTGAATAACTGGCTCGGCCTTGAGTAATGGAGCGTAAGTCTGTTGCATAGCCGAACATCTCGGCCAATGGAGCGAGACATCGCACCACTTGATTCTCGCCTTGAGCCTCCATCCCCTCAATATGGCCTCGTCGTGAAACTAGATTGCTGATCACTTCACCAAGGAATTCCTCCGGTGTTACCACCTCAATTCTCATGACTGGCTCAAGGAGAACGGGCCTTGCTCTTTCAAGCCCACTTCTTAGGGCCATTGACGCGGCTATCTTAAAAGCTAATTCTGATGAATCTACTTCGTGGTAAGATCCATCGATCAAGATAGCGCGTAGATCAACCACTGGGTAGCCCGCGACGGCTCCTGTCTCCGAAGATTCTCTGATTCCGGCTTCGACGGCTGGAATGAATTGCTTTGGTATGGTGCCTCCCACGATTCTATCAACGAACTCGAATCCCTTACCCCGTTCTAATGGTTCAAGTTCTAACCAAACGTGTCCGTATTGCCCACGGCCACCAGTTTGTCTGATGAAGCGCCCCTCAGACCGGACGGGAAGGGTGATCGTCTCCTTGTAAGCCACCTGTGGCCGGCCGATGTTGGCTTCCACCCGAAATTCGCGTTGCATCCGATCTACGATCACCTCCAAGTGCAACTCTCCCATCCCAGAGATGATCATTTGAGCTGTCTCAGGATCGGTACGTGTCCGAAAGGTTGGATCCTCTTCAGCCAGGCGGGCCAGGGCGGTAGCCATCTTGTCTTGATCAGCCTTTGTCTTTGGCTCGATGGCTACAGAGATGACTGGCTCTGGGAATCGGATCGTCTCCAAGAGTATTGGCCGTTGAGGTGGACAGAGCGTGTCTCCCGTGAAAGTATTCTTCAGTCCAACGGCGGCAACGATATCACCGGCGTAAACCTCGTTCACATCCTCGCGGTGGTTGGCGTGCATGCGTAGGAGACGGCCGATGCGTTCCTTATGCCCTCTTGTTGGGTTCAAGACGTACGATCCTGTCTTTAACCATCCTGAATATACGCGTAGGTAGGCAAGCCTGCCCACAAAGGGGTCAGAGACGATTTTGAATGCGAGAGCAGCGAGTGGCTCATCGTCATCTGCTCTTCGCATCTCTTCCTTGCCGGTCAATGAATTTACTCCCTTAACCGGTGGGATGTCTGACGGTGAGGGCAAATAATCGACGATGGCATCCAACATCGGTTGAATACCCTTGTTGCGCAAAGCGCTGCCGCACAGAACAGGAAAGGCTTTTGACTGTAGAGTTGCCTTTCGCAAAGCTGACTTAATTTCAGCCTCGCTTATAGGCTCGCCTTCCAAGTATTTCGCTGTGAGGCGCTCATCGGTCTCTGCGATCCACTCGATCAGTTTTTCTCGTTCCTGTGTCACCATTTCTTTATACTGCTCTGGTATCTCTTGTTCGAATACCTTTACCCCAAGGTCATCAGCGTAAAGTACAGCCTTATTCTTGATTAAGTCGATAACCCCTTGGAAAGAAGCCTCGGATCCTAGTGGAAGCTGAATGGGTACCGGCTGTGCCTTTAGTCGATCCGCTATCATCTCAACAGTGCGCCAGAAGTTAGCCCCTATGCGGTCCATCTTATTTATGAAACAGATGCGTGGGACGCTATACTTGCTCGCTTGGCGCCATACCGTTTCTGATTGAGGCTGAACGCCGGCCACGGCATCAAAGACGACAACTCCACCATCGAGAACGCGTAGACTTCGTTCTACCTCTACTGTAAAGTCAACGTGACCTGGTGTGTCAATGATGTTAATACAATGGTTTTTCCAGAAGGAGGTTGTGGCCGCAGCAGTAATAGTGATGCCGCGCTCGCGTTCTTGCTCCATCCAGTCCATAACGGTAGTGCCGTCATGGACCTCACCCATCTTATATGTCTTACCTGTATAGTACAGGATTCTTTCAGTTGTTGTTGTCTTGCCCGCATCAATATGGGCGATAATTCCAATGTTTCGTATCCTCTCCAGAGGGAAGGTTCTTGGCATTTCGCTCTCCAGTTACTGTGCACCCTAGAAGCACCTTAGAAGGCCTTAACATAAATTACACAGCTAATCCCAGTTCGACAATTTCCATCGGGATGACGGCCATACATTACCAGCGATAGTGAGAAAAAGCCTTATTGGCTTCAGCCATCTTATGTGTATCCTCACGTTTTTTGACCGTGGCCCCAACGCCGTGGGCAGCATCGGTAAGCTCGACAGCGAGCTTTTCGGCCATTGTTTTCCCGGCGCGGGCACGAGTTGATTGGATGAGCCAGCGCATGGCCAGAGCCAGACGGCGATCGCCTTTTATCTCCACAGGTACCTGATAAGTAGCACCTCCCACGCGGCGTGGTTTGACCTCCAGCAATGGTGTCGCATTCTTAAGCGCCTGCTCAAAAACCTCAATCGGGTTTCTCTTCTGTTGGTTGGCGATAAGATCTAGGGCATCGTAAACGATAGACTCAGCACGGCTCTTTTTTCCACACATCATCACTTTATTGATAAACTTAGCCAACATTCTATTTTGGTATTTTGGATCTGGCTCAATCAGTCTTCTTATTACGCGAGCTCGTCTTGGCATTGGTGTTCCTCCGCACAATAAGCCTGGGGTAACGGTTAGATCGTTCCCCCTTATTTAACTCCAGTTCGACTATGATGTAGCGACCTTCTTCCTGCTCAGATCACTAGCCTTGGGAGCTTTAGCCCCGTATTTGGAACGCCCCTTGCGCCGATTGGATACCCCACTAGCGTCCATGGTGCCCCTAACAATATGGTAGCGTACTCCAGGCAGGTCCTTAACGCGTCCGCCCCGAATTAGTACTACCGAGTGTTCCTGGAGATTATGACCCTCTCCAGGAATATAGGCCGTTACCTCCATGCCATTTGTCAACCGAACTCTGGCGATCTTGCGTAAGGCAGAATTAGGCTTCTTGGGCGTGGTCGTCTTCACCTGTGTACAAACCCCGCGCTTCTGAGGCGAGCCTTTTCCCTTCGTCGTCTTATTCCGCAAAGCGTTATAGGAAAAGCGCAAGGCAGGCGCCGGCGTCTTTTTTTGCAGCTTCTGGCGACCTTTTCTAATCAGCTGATTAATAGTTGGCAACTAGAACACTCCTCCCAAAATTTCTTACATTTCCCCTATTAGAATATTAAATGCCTCTGGACAGCGCAAAGTCGAAGGATGCCCGCTGGCCTGGTGCAGGTCTTGAGTCCCTTCACGTAGGCAAGAACCACTGCACCTACTTGAGCGGCTCACTCTTCGACTTTCAACGCACACCAAATACTTATTATAGCAACCTAATGTTTAGCCTGTCAAGTTTTGCCTACCCTAGAGTTGGGACAAAACTCCAGAAATTAAGAGTAAAGCACCCTTAATCTGCGGGTCTTTCGGGTTCGTGATCTCCCTCAATTTGGGGCGTACCCCACAGGGCCTTTATGGCCTTTTCGCTGTCTAGGGCTTCAGTTTTCTTGTACCCCGTACCGGCCGGGATCAATTTGCCAATGATGACGTTCTCCTTGAGTCCCCGCAAGTGATCGATATTTCCTTGGATCGCTGCCTCGGTCAGGACACGTGTGGTCTCTTGGAAGGAGGCCGCGGCCAGAAAACTGCTGGTATTCAGAGAGGCCTTTGTCACTCCAAGCAATACCGTTTGAGCTGTGGCCGGCTCACCACCTTCGGCCAAAACTTTTGCGTTGATGTCCTCGTATGTGAAGCGGTCGACCAGCTCGCCAGGCAAAAGTTCTGTATCCCCTGGTGTATCTATCCTCACTTTGCGTAGCATCTGTCTAACGATGATCTCGATGTGCTTATCATGAATAGTCACACCCTGCGAGCGGTATACCTTCTGTACCTCTTCCACGAGGTACATCTCCACGGCCTCGCGGCCGAGGATGCGCAAGATATCTTGCGGATTAGCGATTCCCTCAGTCAGAGTGTCACCGGCGGCAACGTATTGGCCGGGCTCGACTTTAAGCCGAGCCGTAGGGGGAACGACATACTCCCGTTCTTCTCTATCCTCGTAGCGAATAATAATCTTGTTATCTTCGATCAGGACATTTCCGCTTAATGTGGCGCAGATCTCCTCGCTCTCTGTACGGGCTAGTACGGCGCCAATTTCCACCCAGTCGTCAGCATTGGCTAAAAGTTCGCATCCGGTTGGTAGGGGGAGCTCATCAGTGTACACCTGGCTGGATACGATCCGGATCTTACGGGTATCTTCGGACCGTTGGATCTCAACGATGCCATCTATTTCACTAATGATGGATTGGCCCTTTGGCACGCGGGCCTCGAACAGCTCTTCCACTCTGGGAAGTCCGCTGGTGATATCTACACCAGCAACACCACCTGTATGGAAGGTTCTCATCGTTAGCTGAGTACCGGGTTCACCAATGCTCTGGGCAGCGATAATCCCGACAGCTTGACCGGGATCCACTAACCTGCCAGTGGCTGGGCTACGGCCATAGCACTTCCGGCAGATGCCATGTTTCGCCCCGCAGCTAAGTGGAGAACGAACGAGGACACGCTTGATGTTGGCTTTGGCTATCTCTGCCACTTTATCTTCGTCTATCTCTTCGTTTTGCTCTATGATTACCTTACCCGTTGTGGGATGGATGATCCGACTTGCTGCCAGGCGCCCAAGGATGCGGTCTGTAAAAGGTTCAATGATCCCTTGCCCTGGCCGTTCCTCGATCCAGACGCCAGATGTGGTACCGCAGTCCTCCTCCCAGATAACGACGTCTTGAGCGACGTCTATGAGGCGTCTAGTGAGATAACCAGAATCGGCTGTCCTGATGGCCGTGTCTGCCAATCCCTTGCGGGCACCGTGTGTGGAGATAAAATATTCCAATACACTGAGTCCCTCTCGGAAGCTGGAGCGAACAGGCAGCTCGATGATCTTTCCCGAGGGGGCTGACATTAGTCCGCGGAAAGCGGCCATCTGGCGCAGCTGCTGCACATTGCCCTTTGCCCCGGAGCTGGTCATCATATAGATTGACCCGAAGCGATCCAGGCTCTCAGCAACTGCTTCAGTCATTTGTTCCATCGTTCGAGTCCAGACCTCTACGGCCTGATTGTAACGCTCATCATCCGTGATTAAACCACGTCTGTACTGCTTTTCTATCTCGGCGATCCTAGCATCAGCCTGCTTCAGGAGTTCGGCTCTTTTCTCTGGAATCTTGATATCGCTGATAGCTATGGTGATTCCAGATTTGGTAGCAAACTGGAATCCCATCTGCTTAATATCATCCAGCAGCTCGGCTGTTCTCTCCGTACCGTAGATACGATAGCATTCGGCGATGGTGGCCCGTAAGGTTTTGCGATCCATGGTCTCGTTCTTGAAGCGAAGACGCGGGGGTAGGATCTCGTTGAAGATTATCCTTCCGATGCTGGTTGTGATAATCTCTGTCTTGTCCGTCTCCGCTGAGGGCATACGCACTTTAATCGCGGCCTGTAGATCAATGATGCCCAAATCGTAAGCCAAGCGGGCTTCCTCTGGGCTGGAGAAGAACTTTCCTTCGCCCTTTGCCCCTGCTTTAATTATGGTCATGTAATAGCAACCAAGCACCATGTCGAGCGTGGGGGCCATAATTGGTTCCCCACTCGATGGGGAGAGCAGGTTTTGTCTAGATAACATAAGTTCATAGGCTTCTCGTTTCGCTGCTGTGGAGAGCGGCACGTGAACAGCCATCTGATCCCCATCGAAATCAGCGCCAAAAGCGGCGCAAACGAGGGGATGGATGCGTACAGCACTGCCTTCCACGAGGATAGGTTCAAAGGCCTGAATGCCCAGGCGATGCAGAGTTGGAGCGCGGTTTAGCAGGACAGGATGATCCTTGATCGCCTCTTCTAGTATATCCCAAACCTCAGGTCGAACGCGCTCAACGATGCGTTTTGCACTCTTAATATTATGGGCAAATCCATTCTCAACCAGGCGGCGCATAACGAACGGTTTAAAGAGTTCCAAGGCCATTCGTTTAGGCAACCCGCATTGATGGAGCTTCAACTCTGGACCAACGACAATAACAGAGCGCGCTGAGTAATCAACGCGCTTACCCAGCAAGTTCTGGCGGAAGCGCCCTTGCTTGCCTGAAAGCATGTCACTCAATGACTTCAATTTGTGATTACTGGCGCCAGACACGGCCCGACCACGACGTCCATTATCAATGAGGGAATCGACTGCTTCTTGAAGCATGCGCTTCTCGTTGCGGATGATGATTTCTGGCGCACCTAATTCCAGTAACCGCTTGAGACGGTTATTACGGTTGATAACACGACGATAAAGGTCATTAAGGTCAGAAGTAGCGAAGCGCCCACCGTCTAGCTGTACCATAGGGCGGAGGTCCGGTGGTAGAACGGGCAGTACAGTGAGGACCATCCATTCTGGGCGGTTACCGCTCTTGCGAAAAGCCTCGATTACGCGCAAGCGCTTAATGGCCTTTTTACGCCGTTGACCGGATCCAGAAGAGAATCGGATCTCCTTGCGGGCTTCTTCGGCCATGGCGTTCAGATCTAGGGAGCAGAGTATATCATGGATAGCCTCCGCCCCCATACCGGCCTTGAAGATGTGGCTGCATCTTTCGCTGAGTTCATGATACTGATTTTCGCTGAGCAACTGCAGTTTGATCAGAGAGGTGATCTCCCGCTTTTGATCTTCGGCCGTTTCCTGTAGCGAAGTCAGATCCTCCTGCATCTTTGAGTTGAGAGCGTCGATTTCCTGGCTGGTCGCGTAGCGCAACTGGTCTATTTCGGCGTCTATTAGGGCGACATTATTCTCCAGTTCATCCTGTATCTGACGCTCAATCTGCTCGATCCGTTCGCGGATGGTCTCTTTCAACCGCTGCAGGTGGTCTTTGGTGATAAGGCTGCCCTGCTCGGCCAAGATGGCATCGCCAAAACGGAGCTCTTCGCTGGTGCTTTGGCCCAGGAATTCCTGCATCTTGCTTTGGACAGCGGTTGCCTCATTCATCATTGTTTCAGTGCTAGCAACTAACTTATCCTGCAGCTCTTGACGTATGCTAGCTCGGCGATGTTCTAGCTCAGCTATTCTCTCGACCAGTTCTTGGTTGAGACGGTCGATTTGCTCTTGGGTATTTTTTTCAATACGATTTTGCTGGTTTGACAGATCGTACATTACTTGAGAAAGCGCTTCTTGTTTGGCCTGCTCATCCACGCTGGTGATGATGTATTGGGCGAAGTAGAGTACGCGCTCCAGGCTGCGTGGGGATAGATCAAGGAGAAGTCCAACGCGACTTGGCGTACCCTTGACGAACCAAATGTGGCTGACCGGGGCGGCTAGATCGATGTGCCCCATCCTTTCACGTCGCACTTTGGCCCTTGCTACCTCTACGCCACATTTATCACAAATAATACCCTTATATCGTACCCGTTTATACTTGCCACAGTAACATTCCCAGTCTTTGGTAGGTCCGAAGATCCTTTCACAAAACAGCCCATCCTTCTCGGGCTTGAGGGTGCGATAGTTTATCGTCTCCGGTTTAGTTACTTCACCGTAAGACCAGGATTTTATTTGCTCAGGCGAAGCCAAACTGATGCGGACAGCGTTAAAGTCATTGACTTCGAGCATCTTTCCTCCTAACGCTCTTGGTTGCCAGATTTCCCTAAGTTATACCAAACTCCAATAAAGATTCATCGCCGATGGGCATGTCTTCAGCCAGCTGAACGCTTTCCTCTTCTTCGTTAAGAACCTCAACGGCCAAGCCAAGGCTTTGCAACTCCTTTACAAGCACCTTGAATGATTCTGGGACACCAGGTTCCAAAATATTTTCTCCTTTGATTATGGCCTCGTAGGTCTTAACTCGCCCGATGACATCATCAGACTTAACGGTGAGCATCTCCTGAAGAGTGTGGGCAGCGCCATATGCCTCCAGGGCCCAAACCTCCATCTCGCCGAATCGCTGCCCCCCGAATTGTGCCTTCCCACCGAGAGGCTGCTGAGTAATAAGGCTATAAGGTCCGGTAGAGCGGGCATGAATCTTGTCTTCGACAAGGTGTACCAGTTTCATCATATAAATATTACCCACTGTAACTGGTTGATCGAAAGGTTCCCCTGTACGCCCATCATAAAGGATGATCTTACCGCTATTGGGCAAGACATTCTGGCGGATTGCCTCCTCTATGTCTGTTTCGGTTATCTCGGTGAAATTACAGGATTGACTTAGCCATAGTTTGGCCACAAGTCTTTCCGCCTCATCGTTTGACGAGGGGATCTCTTGGGCTCCCAGACGGTGCAGCCAGGCCTCCGTTAGCAGGCGCTTGATATCCTCTTCTCGTGCTCCATCGAACACTGGTGAGGCGATCCTTAAGCCCAGCATATCGGCGGCCCAGCCAAGGTGTGTTTCCAGGACTTGCCCGACGTTCATTCGGGAGGGCACACCGATAGGGTTAAGGATGATATCGACAGGGGTACCATCTGGGAGAATGGGCATGTCCTCGATGGGCAAGATCCTGGCAATAACGCCCTTATTTCCGTGTCGCCCGGCCATCTTATCGCCCTCGGCAATTTTGCGTTTCTGGGCAATGCTAACTTGGACTAACTGGTTGACCCCCGCTGGTAATTCATTGTGATTCTCTCGAGAGAACTTCTTTACATCTACGACCTTACCCCGTTCACCGTGGGGGACGCGGAGGCTAGTATCCTTGACCTCACGTGCTTTTTCACCAAAGATGGCTCGTAACAGACGCTCCTCGGCTGTCAGCTCTGTCTCGCCTTTCGGTGTAATCTTGCCCACTAGGATGTCGCCTGGGCCGACCTCGGCCCCGATCCGGATAATACCCTGCTCATCCAGATCACGCAGGGTGTCCTCTCCCACGTTAGGGATATCGCGAGTGATCTCTTCTGGTCCTAGCTTAGTGTCTCGTGCCTCAACCTCATACTTCTCCATATGGATAGAGGTGAACTTATCCTCACGAACAATCCGTTCACTAATGATAATTGCATCTTCGAAATTACTCCCCTCCCAAGACATGAAGGCCACGAGGACGTTTTGTCCGAGGGCAAGCTCACCCTGATCTGTGGACGAGCTATCGGCTAGGGGTTGGCCCTTCCTTACGCGCTGACCGAGTTCAACAATCGGTCGTTGATTGATGCATGTGCCCTGGTTAGAGCGAATGAACTTTTGAAGCTGATAGGTGTGAGGTTGTTCTTGATCATCGATAACCACTATCTCCTCGGCCGTCACCTTGCCCACTTCCCCATCGGTCTTGGAGATTATCACTTGCCCGCTATCGTAAGCTGCTCGCCATTCCATGCCGGTTCCCACATAGGGAGCTTCCGGTTTAATCAGGGGCACGGCTTGGCGTTGCATATTCGAACCCATCAGGGCGCGGTTAGCGTCATCGTGTTCTAGGAAGGGGATGAGCGCGGTGGCCACGCTGACGATTTGCTTGGGAGAAACGTCCATAAATTGGACTCGTTCTGGTGGCTCGATATAGAACTGTTGTGTGTGGCGCACCTCAACGAGCGAATCGATGAAATGGTCATCTTTATCTAAACGGCTATTGGCTTGAGCTATATAATATTGGTCCTCCTCGTCAGCCGATAGGTAGACTATTTCTTTAGAAACGAAGGGTTTAGCTTTTATTTGTTTGAAAGGTAGGGTGGCTAATCGACGGGCGAGATCTGGCGTTATCTGCTCTCCTGCGTTGGCGACAACCTCGCCATTGTTGGGATCGGTTACTTTCTCTCGTAATATACGCCCTATCGTCTGTTCGGGCTGGTTATCCACCGTGTTATAGACCCTACGGTACGGTGTCTCGATGAACCCATACTCATTGATTAAAGCGTAGGTTCCCAGGGAGCCTATGAGGCCAATATTCGGTCCCTCAGGGGTCTCAATTGGGCAGATACGGCCATAATGGCTGTGATGGACATCTCGGACTTCCATGCCGGCTCGTTTCCGGTGCAAGCCACCAGGTCCTAAGGCGCTCAGGCGGCGCTTATGGGTGAGCTCAGCCAACGGGTTTGTTTGATCCATAAATTGCGACAGTTGACTACCACCGAAAAACTCCCTCATAGCGGCGACAATGGGCCGAGTGTTGATAAGGGACGCCGGTGTAGCGGCTTCCGGATCCTGGATGCTCATGCGTTCCCTTACGACCCGCTCCATACGAAGGAGTCCAATCCGGAACTGGTTTTGGATTAGCTCGCCTACCGATCGTACCCTCCGGTTTCCAAGGTGGTCAATGTCATCTGGTTGCCCCTCGCCGTTATTGAGGCGGATTATCATCTCAATGATTTTGATGAAATCCTCTTTTGTCAGGATACGTGTAGTCAAGGGTACAGCTAACCCTAATCGTTTGTTTATCTTATATCGTCCTACCTTTCCAAGATCATATCGCCGAAAGTTAAAGAATAAGGCATCGATGAGGTTCTTAGCGTTCTCTATGTTTGGGGGATCACCAGGGCGCAAACGGCGATAGAATTCGAGTAATGCCTCGTTGGTACTTTTGGTGGTATCTCTGGCAATAGTCTCTTGGATGTAGCGATGCCCACTGGTATCGACATCTTTGAACAACTCAATTAGCTGTTCGTCCGTTCCATAGCCGATGGCGCGCAGTATGGTGGTCACCGGGATCTTGCGCTTGCGATCTACCTTAACTGAGAGAACATCCTTATTGCTTGTTTCAAATTCTAGCCATGCCCCTCGGTTTGGGATGAGCTTGGCATAACAGAGGGAGCGTCCGGTGGTGGGGTCCTCCTCGAGAGTGAAATAGACGCCTGGAGAACGGACTAGCTGACTAACGACAACACGCTCGGCACCATTAATAATAAAAGTGCCATTTTGAGTCATCAACGGGAAATCGCCCATAAAGATTTCCTGCTCTTTTATTTCCCCAGTTTCCTTCAAGGTTAGGACGGCCTTAACGCGAAGTGGGGCGGCATAAGTGATACCTCGTTCTCGGCACTCTCTCTCTGTGTACTTTGGTATCCCCAAAGTATAATCTCTAAACTCAAGTATCAAGCTCTTACGGGTGAAATCCTCAATGGGAGAAATGGCGGCAAATAGTTCCTTAAGACCTTCTTGTATAAACCAGTTGTATGAGTCGGTTTGGACACGGATGAGGTTTGGTATAGGTAGGACCTCGCTGATCCGCGCAAAGGACCGGCGTCTGTCACTCGGACGAGTCAGCTGTATTCCGAGCACAGGTATATATGAAATGGTCATGATAGCACCTCTTGACTTGCTCTATAGGCAAAGAAGATCCTATTTCCAAAGACACGGCCAATTAAATATATCATATTATTTATAAAACTGTCAAACTTTGGCCCTGTGCGGTGGCAGCAGTTGCATAATGTCATTTTTTGTGCTAAAGTCATCGTGTATCCAACATAGCCTGCCTACCATCCTCGTAGGCCATCATCCCTGGGCAGGTTATCCATTTCAAATAGGGGGTTTCTTAAAGATGTCCTTTTGGGTGGGTAAGAGGGTACTGGTGACCGGAGGGGCTGGCTTCATTGGCTCTCATGTCGTCAAGGTTCTCCTGAATAGAGGCGTTCCTGAAGAGAACATAACTATCCCCCGGCGTCAGACCTGTGACCTGAGGCTGATGGGGAATTGCCGGGCAGCTGTGGAGGGACAGAACATCGTTATCCACCTGGCGGCCGTCGTCGGGGGGATAGGATTCAATCAGGAGAATCCAGCTACCCTGTTCTATGATAACCTACTGATGGGGGTTCAGCTCCTGGAGGCAGCCCGTCAGGCTGGGGTGGAGAAATTCGTCTCGGTGGGCACCGCCTGCTCCTACCCTAAATATACCCCTGTCCCCTTCCGAGAGGAGGATGTCTGGAACGGCTATCCGGAGGAGACCAACGCCCCTTATGGTCAGGCTAAGCGGATGCTCATCGTTCAGTCCGAGGCTTACCACCGCCAGTATGGGATGAATGCTGTGGTGGTGATTCCCTTCAACGCCTATGGTCCAGGCGACAACTTCGATCCTAGAAGCTCACACGTCATTCCCGCTTTGATCCGTAAGTGCTTCGAGGAGGAAGAACTGGTCGTCTGGGGGGATGGCTCACCCTCACGCAGCTTTGTCTACGTGGAGGATATCGCCGAAGGTGTCGCCCTGGCCGCGGAGAAGTTGAATGACCCTCGCCCGGTCAACATCGGGACGGAAGAGGAAACGACGATCAGAGAGCTGGTGGAGCTAGTCGTCGAGTACAGCGGCTTCAAGGGGAGGGTGATTTACGATACCTCCAGGCCGAATGGGCAACCCCGTCGAGCGGCAAGTATCGCCCGGGCCAAGGAGCTACTCGGTTACCAACCGCATTACTCCCTCCGTGAGGGGCTACGCAGAACGATTAACTGGTATACAGCCCAACATCTGGTGAGGCGCTAGCTGTATTCGAGGCCATAACCGTTTCTAAAGAAGGAAACATGCGAGAGGAGACCAGGTGTTAAGCAAATATGGTATCCGTTTCGTGACGTTTGTCTTCTTGGCCGATCTGCTCTTAACTGAATTATCGCTCTTTGTAGCGGAGTATGCCCGAAGAAAGATCGATCTGGGACTGGAGATTCATCCCACTGTAATCTTGCTTAATCCTTACATTTATATAGTAGTGGGACTGATCTGGATTTTCATCTTTATGGCCTTCTCTGCCTACGACTTTCGGCGCGTGGCCGATCCGATCAACGAGCTCCAGACAGTTATCGCTGCTGTGGGGACGGCCGTGCTAGTCTTCGCTGGTTATCTCTATCTGTCCTTCCGTGATGTACCACGCCTGTTGTTCGTCTATTTCTTCATTTTCGATATGTTCTTGTTGCTCAGCTATCGTCTGGTAGTGCGATTGATCCTCTATCTGCTCAATAGGTATCCGAACAACAGGCGCCGGGTACTGATCGCTGGCGCCGGCCATCAGGGGCAAGAGGTGCTGCATCGGCTCAACGAGTGCCGCTCTCTGGGACTGGAGGTGACCGGTTTCGTTGATGATGAGGCAGAGAAGGGAAAAGCAGTAGGGGGTTCCCCAGTTTACGGTGGCCTGGATGACATCACCAAGGTCATCAATGAGCTGGCGATCGATGAGGTGATCTTTGCCTTGCCGGCGGCAGCCCATCAGAAGATCGTTCAGCTCGCGTTCGAGCTGGAATCGTATCCAGTGACCGTGCGCGTGGTGCCGGATCTTTTTGCGTTAGTGACGAAAAGGGCTACGTTAGATGATTTCTTTGGTATCCCCCTTATCGGCGTGCAAATACCTGGCATTGATGGCTTTAATATGGTCTTTAAGCGGCTCTTCGATGTTGTGGTGGCTGGAATAGGGCTGCTGTTTCTCTCACCACTCATGCTGTTAGCTTCCATCGCCATTCTTCTGGATAGCGGGTGGCCGGTCATCTTCACTCAGGAGCGTGTCGGACTGAACGGACGCCTCTTCCACATGTATAAATTTAGGACGATGATTCGCGGCGCTGAGCAGAAGTTGCACGAAATAGTGCAGGCGACCGACGACGAACAGCCGGTATTCAAGGTGAGGGATGATCCGCGGGTGACGCGCCTCGGGCGATTCCTGCGTCGTACCAGTCTGGATGAATTGCCCCAGCTGTTTAACGTTCTAAAGGGAGAGATGAGTCTGGTTGGTCCACGACCAGAACAACCCTTTATTGTGGCCCAGTACGAGGCCTGGCAACGTAAAAGGTTATCTGTATTGCCTGGAATCACGGGGTGGTGGCAGGTGAATGGGCGAAGCGATAAGCCCATGCATCTGAACACCGAATATGACCTTTATTACATCCAAAACTATTCCCTCTTCTTGGATCTACTGATCCTTTGGAAAACAGCCTGGGTCGTCCTTAAGGGCAAAGGGGCCTTCTAAGTGACGGTCAACCAGGGAGGCAACGAAGGAGTGTTCGGCCGGCCTTCACTGAAAGCGATAATTATGGCCTTGTGTGTAGCGCTGCTGGCCGGTAATTGGTTGGCAGGGACAGCATATTCGGTCGTTCAAGATAAGCAGCTGACTCTGCTGGGTATGGCAGGCACCCCTACGCCCTCCTTAACATACTATACCTATATTCCTCTAATATACAACCTTTATGGGACGACCTCCGCAGCACCGTTTGGCATAGAGATTGAAGACTTCACCAATGCCGCTGCTGTGCAGCTGGCCAGCGAGGCTCAGGCGAAATGGACAAGGATACATCTGCTTTGGGCGGATGTGGAACCAGAGCGCGGTCACTACGATTGGGCCGAAACCGATGATGTGCTGGGCAGGGTAACGGCCTATGGTTTCACCCCCGTAGTTGTGATCAGGAATACACCTCATTGGGCTGGGCCAACCCTGGCTGGACCGATCGATGACTATGATGGATTTAAGGACTTCTTGAGCGCTCTGGTGCAGCGTTATAAGGATGCTCCTTACAGGGTCAAGTACTGGCAGCTCTATAATGAGCCGGATATTTCCGAGGCATTTCCAGGAGGTGTTATCGGGGGCTGGGGTTTGATACCTGACAAATACACGGAGATGCTTCGCCTAGCTTATGGGACGATCAAGTCTGTTGACCCGGAGGCCAAGGTCCTGATAGGTGGTTTGCTGCACGATAACTCATCTTGGTCTTTTTTGGATAAAGTGCTCGATGCTGGCGGCGGACAGTATTTCGATATCCTTTGTTTCCATTATTATGATGAGCACAACGATGATGGCCGTTGGGGCTATAAGGGCCTGGCTGGTAAGGCAGAGGACCTGCAGCGTAGAATGGAGAGCCGCGGGCTTCACAAGCCGATGATGGCTACTGAAATTGGCAGGCGAACCTGGGATGATCAGGACAGGTTTGCTGAGCAGGCTAACTTCGTGGTGCGGGGTTACGTGCAGGGCATGGCCTTAGGATTGCAAGCCATCATCTGGTATTCTTTGGTTGATCCCTCTTTTTACTACAGTGGGCTGGTAAAGGCTGATCTTACGCCAAAGCCGGCTTACATCGCCTACAAAACCTTGACCAACGAATTGGGCAGTGCCACCTACGAACGCCCTCTTACGGAGAGTGAGACTGGATCCACCTCCATCGAAGGGTATCTGTTTACGACCCTGAATGGGAAAAGGGAAATCCGTGTCGTCTGGATGAAGAACAAGCCTGGTGAGCCGCAAGAAGCGACTATGGTGGTTCCGGCCAAACAGTTAAAGGAGATCAGCAAATTGGGTGACGTAACGCAGCTTTACGCTCAGGAGGATGGCAACATACGGGTTACAATTGGTCGGAGCCCAGTCTACCTAGAGATTGATCGCTAGAGAGCACGGCTGAGATGCATCTTCTAGCGATAAAGCGGATCAATAGTAATATGGCTGTATTAGCCCTGCTTGTAGCTTTGAGCCTATTCAGGGGGATGATCTACGCCTCGGTAGTACCTCTCTGGCAAGCCCCGGATGAGCCGCGGCACTTTGAGTACATAGCGCTGCTTTTGGACAAGGGTCGCCTTGTCCATAAAGGGGATTTGTCTCCCGCTGTAAGCCAGGACATCCTCACCTCCTTGCGCGAAAACCGTTTTGAAGAGCTGGAAAGACCGCTCCTCGAAACGGGTCTTCATTCGGGTGTGGTTCCGGACATCCCAGGGCCCAGCGAGCTGGAGCATCCGCCATTGTATTATCTATTGAATGCCCTCTTGCTTAAGGGCTTACCCCTCCATGATGTCTCCTCCCAAGCGTACGTTGTGCGTTTATTCTCGGTTGTCCTGGGCACCCTGGTGGTGGTGGTCGCCTTTTTCATTGCTCAGATGCTCTTCGCCTCGGATCCTCTGCTATGTATCGGTATTCCGGCCTTCGTCGCTCTTTTGCCCACACGGGGGTTTATGGATGCGGCCATCAATAATGATGTCCTCATCGAGCTGTTGGTGTCGCTAGTGTTGTTGGTGGTGTTGAGGATTTTTAGGGATGGTTTCACCTTGACCAAATTGGGTCTGGTCGCTCTCTTAGCGACCCTGGCTGCCCTTACCAAGAGGACAAGCTTCGTTCTTGTCTCCTTAATCCTCTCCGCAATCGTTTTGTATGTTCTAGTACCCACTGGTCGCCATCTGAAGAGACTCACTGTGTCAGTGAGAGTTTCAATCTTGCTTGGGGGTAGCATCCTCATCGCGGCTATAATCCTCACCCAAGGTTTTATTGTGGTGGGAAGACCGGCGGAATGGGTCATATGGATGCCTCCTGATGGCAAAGCAACCCTTCAGAGAAGTGACGAGGCCGTGGCAGGAAAACATTCGATCGAGGTGAAGGTGGAAAAGAGCTCGGATTTGCCCCTGTTGCAGCTCAGGCAGAAGCACATCATGATAAAGCAGGGTGCTGACTATGTCCTCACTTTCTGGGGCAAGGCTGAGCCGGACAGGAACATTGTTGTTCAACTGGTACGGAATCGTTCCCCTTATGAACGTTTGGGCCTAAATACGATGCTGGCTTTAGAGACAGGATGGCAGAAGTATACTTTGAGGTTCAAAGGGGTGGCCACAGATAGCGAGTCCCTTTTCACCTTTCTTTTAGGCGGCGTTGTGGGAGGGGTTTGGATTGATGATGTAGTGCTCAGGGATGTTTCGGCGTTAGGACAAGGGGGGGCAGTCACAGCTGACGGATCGAGTGTAATACGTAATGGCTCCGGGGAGCAGCCTATCAGAGAGATGCAACCTTGGCTGCAAAACCTCGTCGATCTGCTGGAGTATAATCCAGCGGCTTTCACCTGGGACGATCACGCCCAATACGGGCCCCAGTACGGGGCGGCTCTAGGAGTGTTGTTCGAGACCTTCTGGGCCAGTTTTGGTTGGCGCTCGGTATGGCTGGATCAGGTGTGGTATCAGGGCCTGGCCTTGCTCTCCCTGATAGCGCTGCTTGGTCTGGTGCTTCTCTATGGTCGAATTCTGTCCCGGCGGTCGAGTTGGCCGGCGTGGCTGCAGTGCAGTTTAATGCTTTTGGGGATTTGTTTTCTCTCGGCGATTGTGATGGCTGTGTTTCGAGCACCGCCGGCCAGTTTACTTTCTTATTTGCCACATGGCCGCTATCTTTTTGTAGCTGTCATTCCCATCGCAACTTTGTTTTTGCTTGGTTGGCGCGAGCTGCTTCCCTGCCATTGGCACAGAGGGCTATTAGTCACCCTGATTTGTGTCTTCTTCCTGTTGGATTCGATTTCGCTCGTTTATTACATTCTGCCGGCCTTTTATGGACGTGGCTAACGTCATTCTGAAGTGAGTCTCAAGGCTATATAAGAATACAGAACGTGATTGGAATTGAGTGGTGAAAAGGGTCTTCCTGATTTTCGTCATTGTAATCGTTATTCTACTCGTCGTTGGCTTAATAAAGTGGCCCCAATCGGCTACCTTTTCTGCTGGACAGCGTGCCCATGATAGGGCTGTTGGGCCGATCAGCGGATCAATGAAGGTTGGACAGAGCTTCACTGCGCTCCACGATGGCCTCTATCGCCTTGATCTGTTGATAGGGAATTATAAAGGAGCGAGTGTTTCAGCTGAGGTCGTCTTCCATCTGCGGAGCAGCCCCTGGGCCAACAGCGACCTGGCGACTATCAGGGTGAAGACTGCCGAGATGCAGGATAACAAATTTCACACCTTCGTCTTCCCCCCCATCGCTGCCTCTGCCCAGAAGTCCTTCTTTTTCTTCATCGAAGCGCCAGAGGCGACAGCAGCGGATGGTCTGGCCCTTTGGTATTCCTCACAAAATCGATACGTGGGTGGGGCAATGTACATCAATGGTCAGGCTATAGAGAGTGATCTGACTTTTGTCGCCTATTATAAGGCTGACCTGCTCGAGTCCTATAGGCTCTATCTGGAGGCATTGCCCAAGAACAAGCCACTTCTTTTCGGCAGTGGGCTCACCTATATAGCCCTTGTAGCTGGTTACCTGACCGCTTTCGCTGGCCTGCTATATCTGGTTCTAAAGAGACAGGATTCGAGATAGCAGACTCACCCCTTGGTTTGCTCGCCACTGTCCTTCTCGGTATAATGTCGCTGAAAGTTCAACATAGGTATGTGGTGCATCTTTATGGCGCGAGTGACTGTAATTGGTTTGGGACCAGGCGGATGGGAACAATTGACCCTTGAAGCGCAGCAGGCGCTTAGTGAGGCGAAAGAGATTTATCTGCGCACACGACGCCACCCGGTTGTGGCGCAGTTTCCAGCCGAGTGGTGCATCCATTCCTTTGATTCCCTCTATGAGGAGAGCGAGTCATTTGAGGACGTCTATGAAGGAATTGCTTCTCGTCTTCTTGAGCTGGCCGATCGCTTGGGAGAGATTGTCTACGCTGTTCCCGGCCATCCTCTGGTCGGTGAGGAGTCGGTTCGCTGTCTCCTAAAGGCAGCTAAGCAACGTGGAATTGAGACGAAGGTCATCTCCGGAATGAGCTTCCTGGAGCCCGTCTTCACTCTTTTGGGGCTCGACCCTCTGTTGGAGGGACTCCAGATCGTCGAGGCGATGAGTCTTGCGGCCTATGCTCCCTCTGATCGATCCGGGGAAGTAGGTAGGGAAATGGACATCGCCTCTGAGTCCCTCGTGAGCAGGACGAAAAGACCGTTCGACCCCACACGGCCAGCACTGATCGGTCAGCTCTACGACAAGCGACTTGCTGGATTGATCAAGATCGTTCTACTAGACCTATATCCGGACGGTCACGAGGTCCAGCTGGTCCGTTGGGCTGGGATGGAGGGCCAGGAAGAAAAGAAGACGATACCCCTTTATGCTTTGGATCAACAGGAGGGCATCGATCATCTCACCTGTCTGTATCTGCCGCCTCTGCCTATCGAAGAAGATCTTGCCTCTTTCGACACCTTCCGTTATGTGGTGGCCAGGTTACGCGGTCCTGGGGGGTGTCCGTGGGATCGACAACAAACCCATGAATCGCTGAAGCCGTATCTGATCGAGGAGGCCTACGAGGTTTTGGACGCCCTGGATACGGGCGATAAGGCGAAGCTGTGTGAGGAGCTTGGGGACCTGTTACTTCAAGTGCTATTACATGCGCTCCTGGCTGAAGAGACGGACGATTTCGGCTTTAAGGACGTCGTGTCTGAGATAACGGCGAAGCTGATTCGGCGTCATCCGCACGTCTTTGCTAACAGGGTGGTATCGAGCGCGGTGGAGGTTGTACACAACTGGGAGCAGATCAAGCGAGGGGAGAGGGGGGTGGCCCTTTCGGCGCTCTCCAGTGTGCCCAAGCATATGCCGGCGCTCGCTTATGCCCAGATCATTCAACGACGGGCTGCTCGGGTGGGGTTCGACTGGAGGGAAATAGAGGGCGTCTTGGAAAAGGTGGCTGAAGAACTCTGGGAGCTGGGGAAGGTCAAGGAGGCAGAGGAGCGCTCGGACGAATTCGGCGATCTGCTCTTTGCTCTGGTTAATGTTGCCAGGTGGATGGATATCGATGCTGAGGAATCTCTGCGGCAGGCTAACCGCCGTTTTTACAAACGTTTCCAGTATATGGAAAAGTTGTGTCGTGAGCGGGGACTTGACTTGGGCAATCTCAATCTCGAAGAGCAGGACGAGCTCTGGGAAGTTGCGAAACGGTTGGCATAAACGGAAGGGAGAGATCATAGCTATAGGACGTGGCCATAACTGGGTGTCCATCTCCAGGCAGGTGTTGGAACACTGGTCGGGGTGGGCAGACTTGAACTGCCGACCTCAGCGTCCCGAACGCTGCGCGCTAGCCGACTGCGCTACACCCCGCTATTGTTAGTATAGCTGATTTCCGTACCAGCGTCAAGGCTCAGTGCTGGGAACGAGGAGTGCTTGGGGAAGTCCCTCGGTCAAGAGCCACAAGGGTACCGCTTGCCTTGACGAACTGCGAATCCTTCAAGGGGTTGGTGAACATCATAATACTACGAGGAGGAGAAAGATGATCAGTCAGGAGCTGCTGGATATACTGGTCTGTCCAGCCTGCAAAACACGCGTTGTCTTAGAGGGTGAGCGCCTGGTGTGCCAGGGATGTGGGCGCCGCTATCCTATCCGAGAGGGAATACCAGTGATGCTCATTGATGAGGCGGAAATGCCCTCTCAAGAGGATTAGATTTTTCTGAAAACCCTTGACCGTAGAACTGGCCTGACCCTAGAATATGGCGAGGATAACAGTCTATTCCACTGTAAGGAAGCCTGCGCCGGCAATAATATGGCGAACTCAGACGCTGGCGTCAGCAACTTAGAGTCTATTTAGAGGGAGGAGAGATTTTGTGAAACGCATTGGAGTACTCTGTGGTGGTGGCGATTCCTCCGCCATCAATGCCGGCATCCGGGCCATACTTAGGCGGTGCGAGGATCACGGTTGGTCGGTGGTGGGCATTGGTCACGGTTGGAGGGGATTGATCACCCCAGAGATCGTGCCTCTTACGTTGGATGCTGTAGAAGGAAGCGTCAATACCGGAGGGACGATCCTCGGAACATCACGTACGAATCCATTTCGCATCGAGGGTGGTCCTCAAAAGGTGATGGATAATGTCAGAGTGGCTGGCCTTGATGCGCTTATCATTTTTGGGGGAGACGATACACTGACAGTTGCCCATAGGTTGGCCGAATACGGTTTGCGTGCAGTCGGTCTACCCCAAACGGTTGATAATGACATCAATGGTACCGATTATTCGATCGGCTTTGACACGGCGGTGAATAATGACGTGGATGCCATTCAAAGGATGGTCTCTTCGAATATCGCCCACGAAGCGTGGATGCTTGTGGAGGTCATGGGTCGGGAAGCCGGCTGGATTGCTGTAGCCACGGCTCTGGCTACGGCCGCCGATGCGGTATTGGTTCCGGAGGAACCAGCGGATCTTGAGGCGCTTTGTGCTATGATCAAACGGAAAGAGCAGCAAGGCCGGAAACACGGCCTCATCATCGTCTCTGAAGGTGTCACGATAGGGGGCTTGCCGGCTGGCCTGGAGTTGAAGCAGGTGGATGCCTTTGGCCACGCCAAGCTGGGTGGGGTGGCTTACCACTTGGCTGATCTCATCGAACAGCAGATAGGGGTCCGCCCACGGGTCAACGTTCTGGGCTACATTCAAAGAGGGGGGCCCCCGACTGTGTTCGATGCTATCCTCTCTGTTCGTTTAAGTACAGCCGCCGTTGATTTGGTAGCTGAGGGCAGGTTTAATGTTATGGTCGGGCTGGTGGGCAACAAGGTGAGTACGGTTCCTCTGGTCGAGGCCATCGGAGCGAACCGGAAGGTGGATATGGAGATGTACAGGCTGGCCAAGGGCTTGGGGGCACTGGGAGTTCGTTGATCCATCACGATGGCCGTCGTTTGTTGAGCCTTTCTTTGCGGCCCCACCTCAGAAGAGGTGAGACTTACCTGTAGTGTACCCACTCCTGTGAGGACGACTGCCTCATGCCCTACGTCTTATCTTTTGCAGTCAGGCGAACGAACAGTAAGTGGTAGAGTTGCCTGGGCTCTTCTGAGCCGAGAAGCCATGAAACGGAGAAATGAACGATTGCCCCAAAGGTGATGACCATACCGACAAGGACGACCTGGTCGAGTAAGAGGGAGGAATTCAGGTAGGCGGACAAATAGGTAGTTAGCGACCAGACAGCACCGCCCATTAGCAGCGCGGAGGTTAGAGTCTTGAGCAGCGAATGGAAGATTCGCTGCTCATCTATTCCCTGGAGACGTCGTTGGGCCATAGTGAACAGGACGATCACCTCTCCGATGCTAGCGAGGGAGGCAGCCAGGGCGAGCCCGCCCTGGGCTAGGTAATGAACCAGAATTATGCTCAACACGGCGTTGATCAGCATGGCCCCCGTGCCAATCAGCACGGGGGTGCGTGTGTCATGGAGAACGTAGAAGGCGCGGGTGACGATCTCTACAGCGGCCTGGGCGGAGAGGCCTACAGCATAGAACTGGAGAGCAAAAGCAGTGGCTTCGGTCGAGACAGAAGTGAATTCTCCTCGCTCGAATAATAGCCTGATAATTGGCACTCGCAACACGATCAGGCCAATGCTGGCCGGCAGGGTCAGATAAAGTATCAATCGCAGGGATGTGGAGAGTGTTCGCTTCATCTCCCCCATCTGTTCCCTGGCTGTCTGATCAGCCAGGGTCGGAAAGACGGCGGTGGAGATAGCCATAGCGAAGATGCCCAAGGGAAGCATCGTCAACAACCAGGCGTAATTCAGGGCAGCATAGCGCTCGGCCATGCCTGAGGCCAGGATGAGATTAACGACGAAATTCACCTGGCCCACAGCCAGACCGAGCATACGTGGGAGCATCAGTCTGGTCACTTCTCTTACGCCCGGGTGGTCGATGTCCAGGATGGGGCGATAGACAAGCCCAACCTGAATCAACCCGGGAATTTGGATGAGCAGGTAAAGACATGACCCCAGGGCGGCTCCGGTGGCCAGTCCGTATATACCAAGGGGCTGTGCGAGCAGGCTGGCCCCCAGGATGATCCCCAGATTATAAGTGGTGGGTGCTAAAGCGGCCAGGAGGAAACGCTGGTAGGAGTTAAGGATGCTGGTGGCGAATCCTCCCAGGGAGAAGAGGATGGGCATTACCAGCAGGATGCGGGTCATACCGGTGGCCAGGTCGTGCAAGTGGACGTCGAAACCGGGGGCGATCAAGGCGATGATCTGAGGAGCTGCAATCATCAGTACGATGATAATGGGCGTTAGTACCAAAAGGGCCAGGTTGAAGAGGGAGCTCACCATACGCCAGCATGCCTCAGCATCTCTTCTGGTGAGGTAGGCGGTGAACACAGGGATGAAGGCTGAACTGACGGCCCCTCCGGCTATAACCTGGAAGACGAAGTCTGGAATGCGCATAGCGGCGAGGTAGGCGGCGTACTCACCACTGGTGCCAAACTGGTGTCCGATCACCATATCCCGGACCAGACCGGTCAGACGGCTTAAAACGAAGGCCATCATCATAATGAAGGCTGCTCCAGCCAGGTCCCTTGTAGATCGGGCCATATGTAGACCGATGTCCTCGCTTCTCTTGGTAGGGGCTGGGGAGATCGAAGATGGCTCCCTCATTGTCTAATCCTTCTGTTTTAGTGTTCTCCGGAAACAGGCTAGATCGCTCCAGTATTGAGCCGCCCTCGTTGGCGGATGCGTTGAATTACAGCCTTATGAGCCTGATATTCGAGGCTATCATCCAGTGGGCGGAGCTCAACTGCATCGCCATAACGATGGCGGAGGGCCGTAAGGAGGAGATGGTCAGTGAACCAAGGGTTCTTAGGGAGAAGTGAGCCGTGCAGATACGTGCCATAGGCGTTCTTGTAGATCGTCCCTTCTGACCTGTCCTCGGCATTATTCCCCCATCCGAACAAAATGCGGCCGAGCGGGCGAGCCCCCGAACCGAGATAGGTCTTACCACTGTGGTTTTCAAAGCCAACAAGGGTACGTTTCTCACCGCTGAAGGTGCACTCAACAATGACGTCTCCAATGCGCCGCTTGTCGCCAGCAACTGTCCAGACATCGAAGAGTTCGATGCCGGGCAGGGTCAATCCCGAACTAGTTCTAAAGTACTTGCCCATTAATTGGTATCCCCCACAGATGCTTAGGAGCACGGTTCCAGCTTCTACGGCCTCACGGATATATGGACCCTTGATTTTCTGGAGGTCATCGCAGATCATCAGCTGCTCTCTATCCTGTCCGCCACCGATGAAAAGGATGTCCCAAGACTGCCCGTTTAGGGTATCACTGATGCATAGGTTGTGCAGCTCGATAGCTAGCCCACGCCATTGGGCACGGCGGACAAGGGCAATGATGTTGCCTCGATCAGCGTAGATGTTCATTATATCCGGATAGAGATGGCCGATTGTCAGTTGCATTTAGTCCTGCCAGAAATGCTTTACATAACCCATCTGCTGTAGGACTTCTCTAACCTCCAGCATAGCCGTGTAGGTGGGCAGCACGTATAACGTTTCACCTACTTCCAGGTTTTGGAGTGCCTCTTGCAGGGCACGCCCCACATCCTGCTCTAAAACGAAACGAGATGGATCGACAGAGGCGTATTTCAAACGTACAGCCATATCCTCAGCCCGTGTGCCGGAAATAATAGCCAGAGCGACCTTATCTGTCATCATCTCGAAGTCCACATCCCAGAGCCAGGATATATCGGTACCATCGGCGATATTATCATTGATGATGATGAGCGTTTTCTTGGTAAGATTATTGGCGAAGATGGTGCGCAAGACCTGGTTGAAGCCGACTGGATTTTTGACCAGGGCCAGGAAGATCGTTCGGCCGTCAACAACAAGACGCTCGATACGGCCAAAAGCGGCGTGGAATGATTCGATACCCGCCTTGATGGCTGTCGAGGGCACAGAGAGGGCCAGTCCACAGCCGAAAGCAGCCAGGGCGTTGTACACATTATATAGGCCGGGCACATTTACGTTTATGGTGAGTGCGCCTTCTGGGTATCGAATCTGGCAAATAGTTCTGTCGCTTCCGTACATCTCTATCTGTACAGCCTGGATATGAGGCCGAGGGCGGGTCCAGGCGCACTTGGGGCAATGGTATTTGCCCATATGACTGTAATAGGAGAGCTTATACTCGAAAGCAGTACGGCAGTGAAGACAGATTTTTGAATCAGCCGTATGCTCCAGTACGGATCGTCCCCACCGCTCATCCTCAAGTCCGTAGTAAATCACCTTGGCCTTGAGCTCGCGTCCCAGCCAGGCAAGTGTAGGGTCATCGGCATTCAAGATGACCGCTGAATCTGAGGGTAATTGCTCAAGGGACTCTTTCCAGATGGTTGCCAGGTAGTCTATCTCTCCATAGCGGTCTAACTGGTCGCGGAAAAGGTTGGTGATCACTACAATCTTGGGTTGTACTTCTTCTATAGCGGTAGGAAGAGTGGCCTCATCCACCTCAAAGATGCCGATATCAGCCCGTGGTGTGCCGGTGAGGCCGGCCGTCTCTAGTAAGGCGGAGGTCACCCCGCTGATCAGATTCGCCCCAGCGCGGTTATGTACGGGGCGATAGCCAGCCTGGTGAAGGATATTGGCTGTCATGCGGGCAGTAGTTGTCTTGCCATTAGTCCCAGTGACAACGATGCAGCCATGGCGTAGTCTGGAGACCATTTTCGCCAGGCATTGAGGATCGAGGCGACGGGCTATTGAGCCTGGAAGGGTCGTTCCCCCGCCGACTTTAAGCCTGCGGATAAGGTGAGCCGTCAATTTAACCGTTATGACGGCCGCTGTCAGCCGTATCTGTACCACGTCTTTTACCTCATTCGCTAGACAAGTATAGCACAAGGGCTAGTTCTCTGGCAGCATCAATAAGAGCAGGCGCATCATCACCGCGTATCATTGCGAACATAGCTTCTCCTAAGGCGCTGCAGCTGGCGCTTAGCGGCCGTGCTGGCTAGCTCGCCAGTTGGTGATGCCGAGCGTCTGTTTAACTGTGAGTTGCCTCTGCGCCATACTCGCAGAAGTGTTCGAGTTGACTTTTGGGGGTCATCCGTTTATTATCCATCTCGACCGCTGCGATCTGGGGAGACTCGTTTATGAGCCCTGATAGAACCAAAGGATATCGTCTCCGCTTTCCTGTACGAAGGTTCTTGTTTGCTGCTGTCCTGGCCATCGTCGTTTACCTGTTGTTATCCTTTGGTGGACTTGTGATGAGCGGCTACAAGCTAAATCAACAAGCTGAGCAATTGCGACGTGAAATCGCTCTGCTCAAGGCAGAGAACGAAGCGCTTCAGAAGCGACTATCTGCCTTGCAGACGGATGAAGAGCTGGAGAGGCTAGCCAGAGAGGATCTGAACTGGGTGAAACCAGGAGAGGTGTTAGTATTGCCTATCAAGCAGCAGGAAGGTCTCTCGTCTGCCCCTCAATCTTCGAACGAGGCGAGCGGAAAGGATGGTTATCCTCCTAACTGGCGCCGTTGGTGGGCCCTATTTTGGGACAGATAGAAAAACACACAAATTAGCATATAGAGCCCAAATTTTCTTGACAGTTTGCTTACAGATATGGTAGAATAGGATTGTTGGGGGTGGATACTGTAGGCTTGAGCTTACGAGTCCCGAGGTAGTGCTTGGGGCTTTTTATTCTGCCCTGCTTGCACCTTAACAGGCTGATGGTGATCATAAGCCCGAGATAGAGAAGTTCTTTTGGGTGGAGAGTTTGATCCTGGCTCAGGATGAACGCTGGCGGCGTGCCTTAAACATGCAAGTCGGACGGTTCTGGGGGGAGACCCCTGGGGCAGTGGCGGACGGCTGAGTAACGCGTGAGTGACCTATCCTCAGGTGGGGGATAACGGTGAGAAATCGCTGCTAATACCGCATATGGTCGGCCCTTTTGGGGCGGATCAAAGCCGGAAGGTGCTTGGGGAGGGGCTCGCGTCCGATCAGCTAGTTGGTGGGGTAAGGGCCTACCAAGGCGATGATCGGTAGCTGGTCTGAGAGGATGATCAGCCAGACTGGGACTGAGAGACGGCCCAGACTCCTACGGGAGGCAGCAGTTAGGGATATTGCGCAATGGGCGAAAGCCTGACGCAGCGACGCCGCGTGGGGGAAGAAGGTCTTCGGATTGTAAACCCCTTTTCGGTGGGAAGATAGTGACGGTACCGCCGGAATAAGCCCCGGCTAACTACGTGCCAGCAGCCGCGGTAAGACGTAGGGGGCGAGCGTTATCCGGATTCACTGGGTGTAAAGGGCGCGTAGGCGGCCTCTTAAGTGGGGTGTGAAATCTCCCGGCTCAACTGGGAGGGGTCATTCCAGACTGGGGGGCTTGAGGGCGGCAGGGGAAGGTGGAATTCCCGGTGTAGTGGTGAAATGCGTAGAGATCGGGAGGAAGACCGGTGGCGAAGGCGGCCTTCTGGGCCGTGCCTGACGCTGAGGCGCGAAAGCGTGGGGAGCGAACTGGATTAGATACCCAGGTAGTCCACGCCCTAAACGATGGACACTAGGTGTGGGGGGTATCGACCCCCTCCGTGCCGTAGTTAACGCATTAAGTGTCCCGCCTGGGGAGTACGGCCGCAAGGCTAAAACTCAAAGGAATTGACGGGGGCCCGCACAAGCAGCGGAGCGTGTGGTTTAATTCGACGCAACGCGCAGAACCTTACCAGGGC
>JAMCVK010000006.1 GCA_023475225.1 Chloroflexota bacterium | reverse complement strand
CCTGGCCAGGCTATCGGCCAGGGTACCACCGGCATTGGCCTCCTTGATGCCCCCGGTTAGAGGGCTTTTGGCCCCCACGGAGAGCCGCCCGGCACTGGAGACCCCCAGGGCCGCCAATGGGCCACCGCTGAAGATGAGCTTATTCTCCTCCCCGAGGGGATCACACCGTGGATTCACCTCCTCAGAGAGCACTCTGGCGACAAGCTGTCTACCCCCTTGGAGCGGATCGGCTAATGCCTCCTCACGCCATTGGCCATCGGTCATAGTGAAGCGCAGGAGAGAGGGTGTCGGACTCATTTCGAACTCCTTAGAAGCATCAAAAATAGGGTCGCCTGATGATACTCCGCATCAATGCGGCAGGGGCGTTTGACGCTTGGGATCCCACCAGTGAACGAACATGGTTGCTCATCTGGGTGTAGGCCTAAATCCTGCTTCAGAAGGTCTCTCTGGGCCAAAAGGCAATCGTTTGTAGCGTTTGTATCTTACACCATCCCGCCCTGCGGGTCAACGAAAAAATTGAGATCGATGGGCAGCAGGGGTTCCAAGGAGGGCAGAGCCCCTTTGCTAGGGGTCTGGGGATGTACCTCAAGGCACAAAAAAGCCCGAAGGGCCGCCTTGATCCCCCTGTGGGGGTTTGAGGGAGCTACTCAACACCCTCATGACCGGCCCTTGACTTTTTGCACGATGGGGGTAAACTATAGCTAGGTTCCCATATGCGCTGAACCTTGGCCGGGCCCCTAGGCGAAGGGGCTGCCGTTGAGCTCTGCTGCTAGCCGGACGAAGGCTACCCTGCCCCTTTGCCAGTGGCGACCCTGGCCCAGACGATCACCGTCGGAGGGATGACGATGGCACCGAAGCGACCCTTCATCCTTGTGGCGCTCCCCCTCATCCTGGCCCTCCTGCTGGCACCGGGCGGTGTGGCACCGATCACCGCTGATGAGCCGCAACCGCCGCCTCCGCTTCAGTACCGCACCCACAGCGCCCCCGCCGCTATCCTGAGCAACAGGACAACACTCCAGCAGTCCTAGTAGCCCACCTCCCTGGGGCAGATTGGCGGTTCCACTTACGCTGTGGCTGTGCAGGGGAACCACGCTTACATCGGCCTTGGGCCACGGCTGGTAGTCCTGGACGTCTCTGACCCCGCCCGCCCCGCGGTGGTTGGGGAGAGTGCGCCGCTGCCAGGCGTGGTACAAGGCGTGGCCATGGCCGGCAACTACGCCTACGTGGCCGCTGGAAGCAGCGGCCTGCGCATCATCGATGTCTCCAACGCCACCAGCCCCAGGGAGGTGGGCTACTACGTTACAGCAGGGGATGCCCGGGGCGTGGTACTGGCCGGCGACCGCGCCTACGTGGCCAATGTTGACGGCCTGCGCATCATCGATGTCTCCAACGCCACCAGCCCCAGGGAGGTGGGCTACTACGTTACAGCAGGGTATGCCGAAGGCGTGGCACTGGCCAGCAACTACGCCTACGTGGCCGCTGGAAGCAGCGGCCTTTGGATTTTGCGGTTCACAGCCCCTCTGACACCTTTGACCTATCCGGTCTACTTGCCACTCATCCAGCTCGACCGCTAAGGCGCCCCAGATCAATAAACGACAAGAACCCGGCGGCAGGGTGCCCAAGGCGCAGGTTCGGGTATTTGCCCCACCCCCACCCTGCCCACAAGCAGAGTGGCGTCTCACCCCAGAAGCCAACACGGGGGCGTTGAGTATCTCCCCAAATTATTGACAGATTTAGGGCCCACAAATAGAATAGTCTCGCCCTAACCATGCCATCGTAATATGAGCAGCATACTAAACTGGAGGTGCGATGCCCATGCCACCGAAGGTCTCTTCCCAATGGTTGTCCCTACTCCACTTGTCGTTAGCCGTCCTTCTCGGTCTAGCCCTACTCATAGGCTATATGAGCCTATCAGGCGAGTCGACCTCTTCCCAGGCCGCACCTTCCCTGGCCTTCCATGGATTCACCGCGCCAAGTGGCACGGAGAAGGTGGCCGAAGGGGAGGACTATGCCTCGCTTGTCTGGGGCGATCCCTGGGATATGAGCCAGATCACCGACATATATAACGAGCGCACCTTAAACATGAGCTCTGGTGCCGGGACGAATCGTCTTGAGATCGTGGAGGGGAGCATCCTCAGCGGCACTACCACCACCAATGACCCTCAGATCTTTCTACTTTGGCCCGGCTATGCTAAATACCAGACCGTCGATAAATACGGCAGTTTACATCCTATTGATGCCTCTAAATATAAGCAGCTATCTTTCCGTATGTACCTGAGCCAGGCCGATCCTAACACAAGCGGGGCGCGCCTTTTCTGGTATGGGAGCACCAAATTGCAGGACGGCCCTTACACCGGCTCGAACGTCATCCCCGTCTATCCAGGCTGGCACATCTACACCATCGACCTGAGCGCCATCGGTAAGAGTGAGGGCAATCTGGATTGGACTGGACAGATTGTGGGCCTGCGGCTCACTCCTGTCATGGCCAGCGGGGTGGATGTGCGGATAGATTGGGTCAGGCTGACCCCCCTTGATACCGACAGCACGACGTTCAATATTCAATGGACGGCTGGCAGCGGTGTGGCTAGCCTCTATGCCGATTCCGATACCGATGACACCGCTACCCTAGAACAGATCACCACTGGTCTAGACGTATCTCACACGACCTCCTATACCTGGAAGACAGCTCATCTGCCGCCGGGAAACTACTACGTTGCGGCCAGGGTCGGCATCGACTATGCCTCCACTGTGCTGGAGAAGCCCTGGAACATGAGCGATGCCGGGGATGTGGCTTTCAGCGTTGGACTCGACCCGCTGACCTTCTCCGACGGTGTGCTGCGCGCCAAGGTAACAAAGAGCGCTGGGGACAATTACTTCTGGCTGCGTTACGATGTCAATCGACCGATCGATAAGACTGTTTTCAAGAAGCTGGTCTTCCGCATGTACTCCAGCCAGCCCAGTAAGTGGCTTTTTCTGTGGTATGATGTCGATGATACCTCCCATCCCTACTTCGGCAATTGGCAGGATAGCCAGACTGGCTGGCAGACCTATTCCCTTGACCTGAGCGAGGATCCGCATTGGACAGACCCAAAAGCCACAGTAGCCAAAATCTTACGGCTTACGCCAGCCTATGATGTAGGGGTCGAAGTTCAGATCGATTGGGTGGCCCTCACCACGGGCGATACGCCCTCCAGTGAAAGCGACCTGGCCCTCACCACCATCTACAGCCCGGGACCGCTGGCTGTCAATAAGGCGCCCGTTCTCAGGTTTACTGCCCCTAGCATGACCAGTGGGGAGGACTACGCCACAGCCCACTTCGGCAAACCCTGGGATATGAATTCGTTGTGCGATATAGCGGCCACACACGACTTAGCCAGCTATAGCCTCAATGAGGGCATCCTCAATCTGACCAGCACGGGCACGGTCTATGAGGAAGGAAATCTGAAGACAGGCGATCCCCAGGTCACTCTGCGCACGAGTGCCTTCCCCGGCGCCCCCACCATACCCATTGATACAGATAAATATTATTATGTCACCTATCGCTTCAAAGAGGACCATGCGCAGGATACCGACCTTGGCTCGATCAACCGCCTCGTCTGGTGGAATAGAGGAGCCAGTCTCGATATGACCGAGGCGGAGGCCGTGGTGACCGACGAAGGGTGGCACACCTATAGCTATGATCTAAAAAAAGCCCTCATCGCCTCCGGACCGGGATGGACAGGTACCCAGACGGTGTTTCGCTTTGATCCGAATGAGATACCCAAAGCAGTCACCTCCCACCTGGACTACGTCCTCTTGACGGCCGACGACTGGGCCGATACCTCGTACACGATAAGATGGTCAATCGCTAACCCGGACGATACGGCCATGATCACCCTCTATTACGACACCAGTAATACGGCCTACAGCGAGGAGCATCAGATCGCCAGCATCAGCCAAAGCGCTGGTGATAGCTACACCTGGGACACATCGGCCGTAGCACCTGGTACGTATTACATCTGGGCCAAGGTCAACGATGGACACAATATCGTTCGGCGCTATAGCGAAACCCCGCTCATCATCTCCAGATGGCCTACGGTCAACATCACCCAACCGGATGGTACCGACGACCGCCTCTTATTGGGTCGAGATTACGCCACCAATGTGCTCGGTAACCCCTGGGACATGGACAGCCCAGCCGATGCTCCACTCATAAGTGGGATAAGCGATTCCTTCTCCGCTGGGGTCTTCTCGGGAAGGGGTACCAACGACGATCCTTACTTCTGGCTGAACACCAGTGACAGCACGGGCAAGGTAGCATACATCGATGCTGCGACGTATTCCCGATTGACCTTCAGGATGTACGCTGACCAGAACACGAGGGGGGCTGTCTTCTGGTCACCGGCCGAGGGAGTCTGGTATTCGACGGAAGTCTTCACCATCTATCCGGGCTGGAATCAATACAGCCTTGACCTCTCCACTTACCCACGATGGACAGGGCTGATTCGCAACCTCCGTCTGGATCCGGTGAGTGGTGCTGGGGTGAACTTCCAGGTCGATTGGGTAAAATTGACTGCCCCCAGCTCCTCTAACTTCACTATCCGCTGGAGTGCTAGCAACGATAGCAATGCCAGCCTCTCTCTCTACTACGATACGAGGCAGGGAAGCCAGGAGGGGATTCTCATCGCCAGTGGGCTCAACCCGGCCTCAGGAAGCTACACCTGGGACACCTCATTTCTCGACCTGGGCACCTACTATGTCTACGCTAAGATCAGTAGTAAGACTGCCCCGACGAGATACAGCTATGCCCCTGGCCCGATAACCATCGTCGGGCAAACGCCCCCCTCATTGCAGGTATGGCCTAATGCCCTGGGCATCTGGACGCTTGGCGCCAGGATCACTGAAGTCAGCAGCACAGTCAGTCAGACCTTGACCATTGATAGCGGTGGTGTAGCCGCCTTCAGCTGGACAGCCGCGACGGATCAACCCTGGCTAGCAGTGAGCCCCTCTAGCGGCAGCGCTCAGCCAGCTGTGTTGACCGTTACGGCCGATCGGAGTGGGAAGACGGTGGGCAGCTATTCTGGCCAGGTGATGATAAATGCTGGGCAACTAGGGACACGTACCATACCGATAACGCTGGTCGTGGCCCAGACAATCAACAAGACCTACCTACCCCTCTCGGTCAAAAGCTATAGTGAGGCGTGGTAGGGTATATATCTTCCATCCGCCCGCGCCAGGCCTGGTACAACTGCTGCACCTTCCTCTCAAATAAGGGATGAGGGCACTACCTCGTGCTATAATGAGGATGAATCTACCTTCAGGAGGTACGGCCATGCGTGTACTTCTTACCGAACCGATTGACCCGGCCGGTATGGCCATCCTGGCCCAGACAGCGGAAACAGTTTTCCCCAACGCCCGTGAAGAAACAGCCCTGGCTGAGGCGATAAGCGCTGTTGATGCGGTCATCGTGCGTTTGTCCCGTATCAGCGGTGACCTACTACGGTGTGGTCACTGCTTGAAGGTAGTAGGTAAACACGGCATCGGTGTGGATAACATCGACGTTGCCACTGCCACGGAGCTCGGTATCTGGGTCGTCAACACGCCGCTGGCTAATATCCGCTCAGTAGCCGAATACACCTGGGGGCTCATCCTGGGGATGGTTAGAAGGATACCTCAGGCACACCACTCCCTACAGGGAGGGGAGTGGCAACCAGGACATTTTGAAAGCAGGGAGTTGGCCGGCAAGACCTTAGGCATCATCGGTTTGGGCAATATTGGCTTTGCCGTTGCTCGCCTGGGGCGCGCCTTCGGTATGAAACTGCTTGTCTACGATCCCTATGTGAGTGGTGAGCGACTCCGCCGTGTGGGGGCCAAGGTGGTGGATCTGAGAACGCTCCTCCAGGAGGCAGCGGTGGTCACCATACACGTGCCTCTCACTGCCGAGACGCGTGGTCTACTGGGCGAGAAGGAGCTATCCTGGCTGTCGCCGGCTAGTTATCTGGTGAACACGGCGCGGGGCGGCATCGTCGATGAGGCGGCCCTTTGCCGTTTGCTGCAATCCGGTCACCTGGCTGGGGCAGCGCTCGATGTCTTTGCTACAGAGCCCCTGCCCGCGGATAGTCCACTGCACCATGCACCCAATCTGATACTGACACCCCACATCGCCGCAGCTACTAGGGAGGCTTTGCAGGGCATGGCCGTAACCGTCGCCGAGGAGGTGGTGCGGGTTCTCCAGGGCAAGAGGCCACGTTATCCAGTAAATGAACCTTTCCAACAAAGGAACCGCTGAAATACAGCGGGCGAGGAAGGCATCCGGCGATGAAACACCTGGGGCCAGCGCTCGTCATTGCTGCCCTGATCCTGTCTTTCGGCCACGATAGGCTACAGGCCAACGACGGATTCACCCATAAGACCTATCTCCTGATCGTAGCTAATAATGCTCTCCTTGATGCTTCACCGGTATCAGCAGCGCCTGAGTATATGACGCTCACCTGGCCAGATGTCGGTTGTATGTTTTATCCGAATCGAACCCAGACTGGACCGCGAGATAACGCTGCCGTAGCGGCGACCTGGCCCGACTATCAACAAATGTTCGGTCTATTGGAACAATGGGGACGGATCACCGGTTATGCCAGCGTTTTTGAAGTGGACGCCTCCTGGAACGTGATCACCGGTACGCTCTCGATTGAGAGCCTCACCTCCAGCTACAAATCGCCCGAGGGAGCACGGCAGGCATTTGAGTACACGGTGGAGCGATTCCTAGAGATGAATCCGGGGGAGACGCCCGTCTCTGTCAAACAGATCGGTGATGCAACCGCTGCCTGGTCGCACGCCTGGACGGATTATGAGGGGCGCACCTGGCGCTCGTATCGGCTGCAATTTCGTAAGGCCAACATCGGCGTCACTCTGTGGACCTCCAGTGTAGCTCAGGGGTATACCTCGCCTGATGAGACCATAGCCCTCGCCGAGAAGATTGCGGCTAAGATTGAATAGGTGATAAATTTGCCAACACTCGCCGAAGAGCTCTATGAAGACGTGCTTCGCTGCAACAAGTGTGGCTTCTGTCAGGCCGTTTGCCCCACCTACCAGGTGACGCGGCTCGAGTCGCAGGTGTCCAGAGGAAGGATCACTTTAATGAGACACGTTATCGAAGAGGGATTCCCCCTGCCTAAGCGCCTGGATCAAGGGGCCCTGGCTACCTGTCTCCTCTGCCGCGGTTGCATTTCCGCTTGCCCTCCGGGGATAAAGACCGACGAGCTGGTTAGCCGTGCCCGGGCGGAGATAGTCACCCGGGAGGGGCAATCGTGGCTCTTGACCCTCCTCTTCAGGCAGCTGCTATCTTCCCCTCGCCGCCTCGATCGCTTCGCTAAAGCCGTACGACTGATTCAACTGAGCGGTCTGCAACGGCTGGCTGAGGCCACGGGTATGACAAGATTGCTCGGAGCATTGGGACGAGCAGTTCCCTTTCTGCCGACTCTGCCCCAGCAAACGGCCCAGGAGATGATGGCCACGGTCAATCACAACCCGGAACGTCCCCGAGGTAGGGTGGCCTACTTCATTGGCTGCCTGCCTAATACGCTTTATCCCGATGTAGTCCTGGCCACACGGCGCGTCCTGTGGTGGAACGACATCGCCGTAGAAGTACCTCGGGTCGTTTGCTGTGGTGTACCACCGCACAGCTTCGGAGATTTCGCCTCTGCTCGCCTCCTGGCTAGAAGGAACATCCAGATTCTTAAGGGAGTGCAGGCTGAGGCCATCGTAACCGACTGTGCCAGTTGTAGCGCTTTTTTGAAGGACTACGTACACCTGTTGGCTGATGACCCCCAGTACGTCAAAGACGCTGCCGCCTTAAGCGCCAAGGTCAGGCACATCAGTGAGTATCTCTCTGAGATAGGATGGCAACCGCCAGTGGGAGAGCTAAAACAGAGGGTCACCTACCATGACCCATGCCACCTGGTGCATCACCAGAAGATAGCCCAGCAACCCCGCGCCATCCTGAAAAGCATCCCGGGTCTGACCTTTGTTGAATGTCCAGAGCCGACTATGTGTTGTGGAGGGGCAGGAGCCTATTTTATGCTCCAGACCGAGCTCTCACTGCAGATACTGGAGCGAAAGATGGGCAATCTGGCCACGACCCAAGCCAATATCGTGGCCACTGAAAATCCCTCTTGTCTACTTCAGCTCGCCTACGGGGCGAGGAGATTTAACCCTAAACTGAGAGTCAGGCACACGATGCAACTTTTGGATGAAGCCTATAACGGGAGAGGGTAGGGGCACGGTTACCGTGCCCTTATTCAAGTCCATACCAGAGGGCGAGGAGACCTCGCCCCTACAGTTTTCAGTGATCACAGCCCAGAAGGGGTGTGCATCCGCCGAAGGCGGACCCTCGGCGGACGGGGGTTTGGGGTATCCCCAAATTTCTATTACCCCCTCTCCTGTCCTTCCCGTCCGGGAAGGACAGGAGAGGGGTAGGGGGTAAGGACAATGCCTAGCATATTAATAAAGAACGGTCGTCTCATTACTTTGAACACCGTAGGGGAGATCTTCGAGGGAGATATTCTCATCCAAGACAGATTCATTCGACAGATTGGAACGCAAATAGCCTCCTCTGCCGACAAGGTGATCGAGGCCAGGGGAAAGGTAGTGTTGCCAGGACTGATTCAGACCCACGTCCACCTCTGTCAGAGCCTATTTCGCGGGCTGGCCAATGATCTCGACCTGATAGATTGGTTGCTCCGTAAGACCTTCCCCTTTGAGGCCGCCCATGATCCGGATACCCTTTATGATGCAGCGTGCCTTGGCCTGGCCGAGATGATCAAGGCAGGCACGACAACAATCGTCGACATGGGAACCATACACCACCATGACAGCGTCTTTCAGGCTATTCAGGATAGCGGTATCCGCGCCCAATCAGGCAAGGCTATGATGGACCATCAGCCCGCTTTACCTCCTTATCTGTGCGAGACAACGAGTGATGCCCTTCAACAGAGCGTCGCTCTCCTGGAGAAATGGCACCTTAAGGAGGAGCGCATTCGTTACGGCTTCGCCCCACGCAGTCCTCGCCATTGTACTGACGAATTGCACCAAGAGGTACGGAGACTGGCCGAACGATACCAGGTGAACATCCACAGCCACGCTGCTGAGAGCCAAAAGTCGAATATGGAGACGTTTCAACAGCGTGGGCTGACACAGGTCAGGTACTTCCACGCCGCTGGACTGACCGGTCCAAACCTCCAGCTGGCCCATTGCATCTGGCTGGACGAGGAGGAGCTGTCCATATTGGCTACCACTCAGACGAAGGTTCTGCACTGCCCCTCGGCGAACTTGAAGCTGGGATCAGGCATAGCCATGGTCCCTGAGATGTTACAAAGGGGAGTGAAGGTGTCCATCGGCGCTGATGGTGCCGCCTGCAATGACAATCTGGACCCCTTCATTGAGATGAGAATCGCCGCCCTTATCCAGAAGCCCAGACTCGGACCGACTGTCCTACCCGCACGGGAGGTCCTGAGGATGGCTACGCACGGAGGAGCCGAAGCGCTGGGGTTAGAGAAGGAGATAGGCAGCTTGGAGGTAGGGAAAAGGGCTGATCTCATTATCCTGAACGCGGAGGGTCCGCATCTGGCCCCCCTGCCCGATGGCGACCTCGTCTCCCGCCTTATCTACTCGGCCAGGTCAGCCGATGTCGAGACTACCATCGTTGATGGTCGAATCCTAATGGAGGGGAGAGTGCTGAAGACGCTCGATGAAGAAGACGTAGTAGCCAGAGCGAAGAGGTCTATCCAGCGAATCTTAAAAAGGGTCGAACACAAATAGAACCTCATTGGGATAGCCTCTCGCCCGCCACGCCCTATATTCCCTCAGATACTTCTAGCTCCTCATCGCCTGTTAACTCCTCATGGCCGAGCGCTCGCCAGGCTCTCTCCCGACGTCCGGAATGTTGTCCCCTCTGAAAGAACTGGAGGATGAGGAGGATGAACAAGAGCGGTAAGAGCAACCAGGAACTGAGGCCACGGCGCCGACGGGGATCGGACTCGGTCGGGTCAGGGCGGACGCCTTCACTATCGTGAACCTTTGTCTCGGGGTAAAGCAGCAGCTGACGCCGCAAGTGAGCCATCTGTTCCTGACAATGCCTCTTCTCCTCCTCATGGAGCAAAATCTGTGTATCCTTGATGTCCCGTCCAAAGCCCATTTGACGATAGACTCCTCTTTCTCGCCGGAGGTTGGCTATCTCAGAATCGATCTGCCGTATCTTCAGACGAAGGCGAGATAACTCCACTTTAAGCTCTGGCGCTCCCATGCGAAACCCCCTCAGATAAGCGTGTACACCGTGCATTATAATCGTGAATCAGCCGCGCGACAATGGTGTGAATTGAACAATTTTATGCTATAATTTCTGTTGATTTCTTATCAGCGGAGGAGGCCAATTGTTCTCCCCTTTCAATCTCATCTTTGGGCTTTTCTCACGTGACATAGGCATCGATCTGGGTACGGCCAATACCCTGGTCACAGTCAAAGGTAAGGGGATTATCATTGATGAACCATCCGTCGTGGCCATAAACAAGAAGACGAAAAAGATCTTGGCCATCGGGGCGGAAGCTAAACGAATGGTTGGGCGAACGCCAGCCAATATCGTGGCCATTCGTCCTCTTAAGGATGGGGTCATAGGCGATTTTGATGTGGCCGAGCAAATGCTACGTTACTTCATCCAAAAGGCCAATCACCAATTTGGTTATTCAGGCCGACCACGGGTGGTGATTGGTATCCCCAGTGGCGTAACTGAGGTGGAGAAGATGGCCGTCCATGATGCGGCCAGGAATGCCGGAGCGAGAGAAGCTCACCTGATTGAGGAACCGATGGCTGCGGCGATCGGCGCCAACCTCCCTATCACTGAAGCCACTGGCAGCATGATCGTCGATATTGGCGGGGGGACAACGGAGGTAGCCGTCTTCTCTCTGGCTGGGATTGTCTTGAGTCGTTCCATTCGCATCGCCGGTGATGAGATGGATCAGGAGATTATGCAATATGCCCACCAAAGACATAACTTGGCTATCGGTGAGCGTATGGCCGAGGAAGTCAAGATCGCCATCGGCTCAGCCTACCCACTACCCGAAGAGCGCACGGCGATTCTGCGGGGACGTGACTTGGTCACCGGCCTTCCAAAGTCGGTTGAAATAAGCAGTGTGGAGATCCGAGAGGCCATCTCCAGTTCTGCATCAGCCATTGTCGAAATGGTTAAGATGACCATCGAGGAGACCCCTCCAGAGCTCATCGCCGACCTTATGGCTCAGGGGATCGCCTTAGCCGGTGGGGGGGCACTTCTGGCCGGACTGGACCAGCGCCTATCCCAAGAGACGAAGATGCGGGTTTACGTGGCCGATGATCCTCTTACCTGTGTAGTACGCGGTACAGCTGAGGTATTGGAAGAGATCGATATTTTGCGCAAGGTGGAGGTACCAGTTAAATACGAGCGACCACTTAGATAAGCAGCGGCCAGCTTCGGGTCATTGCCCCCTCACCCTTCTTCACTAGTTAGAGGTTTACCTTTGCGAAGCGTACTTTACTATCTTGGCTTTGTTCTGGCCATCGGCCTAATCGCCATCAGACTGATAGCCCCTCTCCACCTTGTAGAAGACCTCGCTGCAAGGGGTATCGCCCCTTTGCAGTGGGCTACTACCACAGCTATCGAACCCGTCGCCAATCTCCTGCAAGCCATCCAAACAATAGGCGAGCTGCGCCGAGAGAACGAGCGCTTACGCCAGACAGTGGATCGGCTTACCCAGGAGAATGTAAGGCTCTCTGAACTGGAAAGGGAAAATGCACAGCTGCGTGAACAGCTGAACTTGAAAAGAGCCCAACCAGGCTACCAATGGATACCAGCCGAGGTCATCGGACAGGATGCCAGTAACCTGGTCCGATCAGTGATCATCAACCGAGGCGCAAATGATGGGATACAGATAGGCATGACCGTTATGACTACCCGCGGTTTAGTGGGAAGGGTCGTCCGCCTCAGTCCCGTCACGGCCAAGGTGCTCCTCATCAGTGATGTGAGCAGCTCCGTCAGCGCTATAATTCAGAGCTCCCGTGCCAACGGGGTGGTTGATGGACAGGGAACTCCTCTATTGACGATGAAGTACATCGATCAACGCCTCCCGATAAAAACTGGAGATAAGGTGATAACTTCTGGCGTCGGTGGGGTCTTCCCGGCAGGTATCCTCGTCGGCTACGTGACTGACGTCACCAAGAAAGACACCGCTATGTTTCAGCAGGCGAGCGTTGAGCCTGCTGTTGATCTCAAAGGGTTACAGGGGCAGACTGTTCTGGTCATTACAAACTTTGTACCCCTGAAGCTCGATTGAAGAGGGCTGTCAGATCAATCTTTATCTCACACTGGTTATCCTTTTGCTTGGAGCATTATTACAGTCAACCGTCCTTCCCCAATTGTCTTTAGCCGGAGTGAAGGTGGATCTCGTCTTATTGCTGGTCGTGGGCTGGGGCAGCTTGAGGGGGAGAGAGGAGGGCCTCGTTTGGGGGCTTATCGGGGGAGCAATGCTTGACTTTCTCTCCGCAGTACCCTTCGGCACGACTCTAACTGCTATGTCTCTAATCGGTTTACTGTCCGGCGCGGTCAGGCCCGAACTTTTCCAAACCTACATGATATTGCCTCTGCTCACTGCTCCCACAGCCACAATTATCTTCGACCTCATTATGCTGGGATTATTACAGCTTCTTGGCTGGCCCGTAGATTGGCCAGGCTTATTCACGCCGGTGATCCTGCCCTCGGCCCTGCTCAATGCCGCCGCAATGCCCTTTGTCTATGGCTTTTTGGCCTGGTTGAACAAGAGGATCCAACCAGGAGGGCTATGGGCCAAATAGCACAAAGGCGAAGCTTCATGTATACTTAGATCGAGGTGGGATCGCTTTGTTCGAAAATCTAACCGATAGACTACAAGCTATCTTCAAGCGCCTGCGCGGTCGAGGGTTACTGACGGAGAGGGACGTTGATGAGGCCCTACGCGAGATCCGCCTGGCCCTACTCGAGGCCGACGTTAACTTCCGTGTAGTTAAACAGTTTGTCACTCACGTGCGCGAACGGGCCGTCGGGGCCGAGGTGATGCAGAGCCTCAGTCCGGCTCAACAGGTAATCAAGATTGTGCACGAAGAACTGATCAACATGCTGGGTGAGCCCAGCCGACTCAGCCTCGACAGACCTCCACCGCTCACCGTCATGCTGGTGGGATTACAGGGGTCGGGCAAGACCACGACAGCAGCCAAGTTGGCCCTACAGCTACAACGTCAGGGTCAACGGCCACTCTTGGTAGCCGCCGACGTGCGCCGTCCGGCGGCGATCCAGCAGCTGGTAACCTTGGGGCGCCAGCTGAATATACCCGTCTACAACGAGGGTATAGGCCCACCACCCGATATCTGCGCCAGGGCAGTCAAGAAGGCCAAGGAGACGGCCGTTAGCGTGGTCATCCTGGATACAGCGGGACGTCTGCATATAGATGACCAGATGATGGAGGAGCTGGTTCGGATCAAGCAGCGAATTGGCCCCGCGGAGGTCCTCCTGATAGTTGATGCGATGACCGGACAGGACGCCGTGCGCGTGGCCGAGGAGTTCAACCAGCGCGTCGGGCTGACGGGGCTCATCCTGACGAAATTGGATGGGGATGCACGAGGCGGGGCAGCCCTCTCTATCCGCGCTGTGACCGGGGTGCCAATCAAGTACATTGGCACCGGTGAGAAGCTGGAGGCTTTAGAACCATTCTACCCCGATCGCCTGGCCTCGCGTATCCTGGGAATGGGCGATATTTTAAGCCTCATTGAGAAAGCCCAGACCACCTTCGATCGAGAGCAGACCGCTGTCCTAGAAAAGAAGCTGCGTACCGCCACCTTCGACCTGGAGGATTTCCTGGCGCAGTTACAGCAGATGAAAAAGATGGGTCCCTTGAGTCAACTGGTAGAGATGATCCCCGGCTTTGGTGGACTTCGTCACCAGCTACCAGTCGAGACCTTTGATGATCGGCAAATCAAGCGGATCGAGGCCATTATTTATTCGATGACCCCGGCGGAACGACGCGATCCAAGCATCATCGACGGCAGTCGCCGCCGCCGTATCGCGCGGGGCAGCGGTACAATGCCTCATGAGGTCAATCAGTTGCTCAGTCAGTTTCGCCAGATGCAGAAGATGATGAGAATGATGTCTGAAGGTAAGATGCCCCGTGGTTTGATGGGGTTATTTGGGTAATGATAACATTACGTGAACCACCGCCCGCCTGCCTGTTGACAATAGGTAGGATAGTGTTATAATTAAAGTGCGTCCGGTTCAGGGCATTGAGCTTCAGGTTATGGGAGGTTCGCTGACCATGGCGCAAATTCTCTATGGAGTGTGGCAAGTCGACAAGTAAAGCCCTGCACGTGGTGCAGGGCAGGGCAACCTCAGGCTACACCCCAGGCGAAGAAACCTGCCCATAGCGTTTGGGGCAGGGAGGGCTGACCGGAACGGTCAGTGGGGTGGATGTCCTGATAAGAGCGTGTGTTCAGGGCCATGTCAGAAGACGTGGCCCTTTTTTAGTTATTCAAAAATCTCCCTACCTTACCTCAGATAAACGCCCTCTGCGCCGTTATCATCTCCCCAAAAAAATCTTTTTTCCAGCAGAGCAATCGTGTTATAATTAAGATCGCTAGGGGCAAAGAATTAAAAGGAGAAGGGCATGGACGGATCCACAGAGGCGACAGCGGGAGCACAGAAGGCGACCACAACAGAAAGCCAGGTTGGGTCGGCCACGGAGGTTTTCCAGCTAGCCCTGAAGGAGGGCCAGGAGATTCGGGCTGCGGCAGAAAGATACCGCGCTGAAGTCGAGGCTGATGCCATAAAGCGAGCTGAGACCATATATAACCAGATCGTCAGCGCTGCTCAGCAGGCTGCCGAGGAAATCAAAAGGAGAGCAGTGGAGGAGGCACGCCAGATCATTACCGAAGTGAACCAACAGCGTGCCGAGGCCGAACGAGAGCTCGCTGAGAGCAGGGCCAAGGTCAGCGAGTTAGAAGCGACATATAAACATTTCCTCGAGGATCTCTGGTCACGTTTGCAGGGGGTGCATGCTGCCGAAACGTTGGCTCCTAGTGAACCGGCTATCTCACCTGAGCCCACAAAAGGAGCTCCCCAAGAAAAGGCCCCTAAAGGGCGCAGGTTCCTTGCCGCCCTATTTGGGCGACCACAAGAAGAGGCCAAGCCGACAGCAGCGCCTCCTGTAAACGTGACCAGAGATCCTC
>JAMCVK010000005.1 GCA_023475225.1 Chloroflexota bacterium | reverse complement strand
TAAAGGAGTAGCGGAGACGGACTAGACCGATGGACGGCTTCAAGTCGGTTATGGGAGCGGCTAACTTCTTAAGGATCTGGCTGGCTAAGGAAAATGCTAGAATGGCGAAGGAAGACTGGCTTAAGGCTGTGGTAAACTAAAGAAGTTAGACTGAGAGGTTAACACAAGAGAGATGACCGGCTTCTTTAAGGAAAAGCCTGAATAAAGGATACACTACCTTTGCCTGCCTCCAGTTGACAGACGATAAAGCTGCATGGTAATATATCACCAGTTAGCGATATGACGAAATGATACGGAGGCTGTCAGTGTTAGAAACTCGCCAAGCTGTTTCTCTTAAAGCTAAGCTCTTTCGCGGTTTTGCCGACCCGGCCCGGCTCAGTATCCTGGAGACCCTGCTGGAAGGCGAGAAAAGTGTGAGAGAAATAATGGGGAAGACCGGCCTCTCCCAGTCAAACTGTTCTGGACACCTTGCCTGCCTCAAAGAGTGCGGCCTGGTGACCTGCCGCAGGGACGGCCGCTTTATCTATTACCAGTTAGCCGACCCGGAGGTCTCGCTTCTCCTAAGAGCCGCTGAGGAAGTGCTTTCGCGGGTGGCGGAGAGGGTCTATGCCTGTACGCGCTACGGCGAGCCCACGCCACAGGAGGAAAAAAGCGGTGTCTGAGAAAGAACGGGAATACAAGGAAAAAGAACAGGAGAGGAAGTATCTGGGGGGCCCCTGGTGGCGCTACCCCAACCTGCGCAATGCCCTGATAGCTGGCATCCTTCTGGCGGCAGGTTTCGGCCTGGGCCATCTGGGCCTGATCCCTGTTTGGGCGGAGCGCAGCTTGTACGCAGTGGCCATCGCTGTGGGTGCTTACTACTGGGGCCGCGAAGGGCTGGAAGAGCTGGTCAAGGAACGGGAAGTCGGCATTGAGATACTGATGGCAGCGGCTACGGTGGGTGCGGTCATCCTGGGTGAGTGGGATGAAGCTGCCTTTCTGGTCTTTCTATACGCTGCCGCTGAGGGTGTAGAGCACTATACCTACCATAGAACGAGGTCCGCCATCCGCGCCCTTATGGATCTGGCACCCAAAGAAGCAGTGGCCCTCCGCAATGGTCAGGAAATAGTTGTGCCTGCCCAGGAGCTGGCGCCGGGGGACGTTTTCCTGGTAAGGCCTGGGGAATCCTTAGCCACTGATGGCCTCGTGCTGGAAGGGACTTCCTCGGTGGATGAATCCCCGGTAACGGGTGAGTCCATACCTGTGGAAAAAGCGGTTGGTAGTCAGGTCTTCGCCGGGTCTATTAACAAGCAGGGTGCCCTGAAGGTGAAGGCGACCAGAAGCTTTGAGGATAACACCCTGTCCAGGATTATCCACCTGGTGGAGGAGGCACAGGAGCAAAAGAGCCGGGCGCAGCTCTTCATTGAGCGCTTCGGACGTAGATATAGCCCTGCCGTCCTGGGCGGGGCAGTTCTGCTTCTTGCCCTGCCGCCCCTTTTTGGTGCCGAGTTCCAGGTGTGGGCTATCAGGGCCGTGGTGCTGCTGGTGGCAGCGGCTCCCTGTGCCCTGGTAATGTCTACACCTGTGGCGGTGGCAGCGGCCATTGGTCGGGCAGGCCGGAGCGGCGTCCTCATTAAAGGGGGACAGTACCTGGAAGCCCTGGGCACGGCCAGGGTGGTGGCCTTCGATAAGACGGGTACACTAACCCTGGGGAAGCCCCAGGTCACCGATGTTCTAGCCTTCAACCAGGCCTCCCCGGAAGAGGTCCTGACTATGGCTGCCAGTGTAGAGCGTTTTTCCGAGCACCCTCTGGCCAGAGCCATTGTGGAGCAGGCGCAGGTGCGAAAGCTGAAACTGAAGGAGGCGCAGCGCTCTGAGGCGCTCACCGGGGCTGGGGCTCGGGCGAAGGTAGATGGCCAGGAGCTTTATGTTGGTAGCCCAGCTCTGTTTGGAAAGGCCTGCCTGGTCGATGCCAGCATCTCGGCCACAGTGGATCGGCTTCAAACGGAGGGAAGGACAGTGGTTTTGGTGGGCCCTCAGGATTGTCCAGCCGGCATTATTGGCTTACAGGATGAGGCCCGTCCGGGTGCTGCTGAGGCCGTCTCCGCCCTGCGCCGCCTGGGCATCGTAAAGCTGGTTATGCTCACTGGTGATAACCGTCGCACAGCCGAAGCCATCGGCACAGAGCTGGACATCAATGAGGTCTATGCGGAGCTAAAGCCTGAGGATAAGGTCAGAGTAGTGAGGGAGCTGGAAAAGCGCTTTGGCCGGGTGGTCATGGTAGGCGATGGGGTAAACGATGCCCCTGCCCTGGCAGCCTCTTCAGCAGGTATAGCTATGGGCGCTATCGGGACGGATGCGGCTATCGAAGCAGCGGATGTTGCCCTCATGGCTGATGACCTGGACAAGGTAGCCTATGCTATCAGAGTAGGGAGGAAAGCACAGGGTGTAAGCAGACAGAACATCGCCTTCTCCCTCCTGTTGCTGGCGGTGTTAATACCTTCAGCGGTGCTGGGGTTCATCGGAGTCGCCCTGGCAGTGCTTGCCCATGAGGGTGCCGAGCTTCTGGCCATAAGCAATGGCCTGCGCGCGGGGCGAGTGTGAGGGGGATAGCGTGAAGCCGAGGGCTGAACACAAGGGACAGGACCTGGGCAAGCTATTCAGGAGACTATCAGGCATATACCGCATCCCTAAGTGCAGCCAGTGTTCTTGCCTGCTGGACACGATCAAGGAGCTCCAGGAAGCTTCCAGGGGTACTTCCTGGGAGGAAAAGGCAGCAGACCTCGCGGCGCGAATCCACGTCACTCATGGCTGTCTGGGGTGCTCTCCCTGTTATCCCGTAGCTATATCAAATGCCCTCTACGAAATGGCTGGGGCAGGGGAGGACACCTGCCCTGCCTGCGAAGGAGCCCCTTGTGAGGAACCAGCAGAGCCATCTGTCTCTACCTGGCCAGTGGTGGTCGGGGAATATCTGCTTGGTTCGCCTGCTGCGCCGGTGGCGGTCACCACCCTTGGCTCAACAGAATTACCCGACCTGATAATTAAGGCGGCCCCCGAGACTTCTCTGGCTATAGTCGGCAAAACAGAGACCGAAAACATTGGAATTGAGAAGATAGTGCTGAATTTAGTATCAAATCCCCACATCCGCTTCCTTGTGCTGTGTGGCGGGGATGCCCAGGGGCACTTCCCTGGCCAGACGCTTCTGGCGTTGCTACGGAATGGAATGGACGAAGGGCACCGTGTGCTCGGCACTCCGGCCCATCGGCCTGTGCTGAGGAATGTAACAGAAGCGCAAGTGGAGCGACTGACGGCTCAAATAACCCCTGTTGACCTGATAGGTTGCACAGACACCAGTGCCATAGTTCGAGAGATCGAACGGTGCGTCAGCGAGAACCCGGGCAGCTTGGCCGAAGCAGCAGCGGTGGAAAAGGTGGCACACATCAGAGCGCAACCTGCCCGGAAGCTATCCCTGGATAAAGTTGGTTTCTTCATAGTTTATGTTGACCGGGCCAGAGACATCATTATCCTGGAACATTACCAGATGGGGGGCAAGTTGAACCTGGTGCTGGAGGGCAACGATGCCGCTTCCCTCTACAGCACGGCCATAGAGCACGGGCTTGTGGGACAGCTAGACCACGCTGCTTACCTTGGCAAGGAACTCGCCAGGGCGGAGCTATCCTTAAAGCTTGGTTTCAAATATGTCCAGGATAGAGCTCCAGGCGAGTAAGCAGGAACATCTCGTAAACAAAAGTCCAGAACGTTACAGTAGGCTACAGGTTCAAGCCTAGACTCACACACGGGCTGAAAATATGCTTACAGCCTGGACAGCGAAAGACATCGTGGAAATTATCGCTCAGCTTCGCCGCTCCTGGCTCTAAAGTATCGCCGCATTTGGGACAGGTTAGCTGCTCCGCTTTCCCCACCTCAATCAGTTCTGGCTTTTCCCCCGGCCTGGCCCAAACCAGGTATCTCTGCCCTTTGCCCTTTAGCTCGTTGACCACATCGTCCAGCTTGTTGGCCTCGGCGTAGGGCGTCTGGTCTTTGGGTTTGCCGATAAGCCAGACTCTCCTGCCACCCACGGGGGCATACTGCATGGTGTAGCGCCCTTTGAGCTTCTTGCCATTAAGGAATAGCTCGAAGAAGTGCTCCCGCCAGACCCCTATCTGGTAGGTGCCCCAGTCCTGGGCAAGAAACTTTGAATACTTCTCCGAGGTGGCCCCTACCTCGCCTGGAGCGGTCACCATGGGCTTATCCCTGCCTACCTTGAGCCAGGCAACAGGCTGAGATAGCTTCCAGGCCCCCTGGAGCTTATCATCGGGAGGCAGGTTCACCAGGCGGTCCCCGCCAGCCTTGCGCACCTCCTCGGTGGTCCCCAGGAAGACGGTGAAGCCGAAGAGGGCCTCGTCAGAGAACTGGAGGCGCAGGTCGCCGTGCACCGAGTGCTCGGTCTGAAGAAGCTCCTCTTCGCTTAGCTTTGTCTCCTCCTCGGACAGGCCACGCCAGTGGTGGTGGTAGACGAACTCCCCCTTGCCCGAGGGCGGAAACGACCTGTGCCAGCTCTCCGCCCAGAACTTCTCCGCCGCCTCGCTCCTGGTCTCGCCTTCATCCTCAACCGCCATCCCCCTGCGTTTCCTGGCCATCGCCTCGGCCTGCTCTGGGGTAGTCAGGGCGGTGCCCCTGGGCTTAAGGCTGGCCACGATGGGGTTGTCCCAGGTGAAGACCCTCCTGCCATCTTCTTCCTTCACCTTGACCTCGGCGGCCCGCACCTCCAGGATGTCGCCTACATTCGCCTCCAGCCTGGTGGCGTAGGTAGAGCCGATAACCGAGCCGTCGGAGAGGGCGATGTCATAGACATAGGCCCCCGCCTCAGTCTTTCGCTTCTCCACCACCCTGCCCCTTATCTCCTTGAAGTTCTTGAGCTTGGCTATCTTGCTGGAGCGCCCAGTGAGAGGGTAGTCGGAGTCGGCCACCTTGACCATGGCCCCCTCGCTGTGGGGCCTGGAGGCCGCTCACTTGACCGCCTTCAGAAACTCCTCCCTCGTGTGGACCAGCCTGCTCTCCACCTCTTTGAGGTGCAGGGTGTCCACCGGGTTCAGCAGGTTATGCATGGCCTCCAGCCTTTCCGTCTGGGGCTTCTGGTGCAGGTCTTCGCCGTCCAGGTAGAGGCAATCTAAGGCCTGGCAGACGGCCCGGAACTTGCCCACAGGCTTCCTGTCCAGGAAGGAGGCCATGTCCATGCGCTCTATCTTGTCGCCAGGCTTGTAGGTGTTGTTCAGGGTCACCTCCTCAGCGTAGAGGAGTAGCTCGCTGTCCAGGATGAAGTCGCCGTCGGGCAGGGCCTGGAGGTCTTCCTCTACACCTGGCAGGTCGTCCACGACGTCCCGTCTGGCATCCTCGGAGAAGGCGAAGACCCTGTCGCCTTTGCGATGCAGGGTGAGCCGATAGCCATCGAACTTCTCCTAGACTACGAGGCCCACATCCGCATAGCCCTGCCCCCAGGTCTCCCAGAGCTTATCGGCGGCGTCCACCGAGAACTCCAGCTCACCGTAGCCGCCTGCGGTCTTCAAAGGGGTGAAGGGCTTGCCTGGCGCCAGCCCCTTTGATAGCCCCACTTCCACCACCTCGATCTCCGGCTTCTTCAATGCCACCAGGTCCCACAATGGCACATAGTCGTCGTGGGGGCCAGCAGGCTCGTAGATGAAGTGCAGGTAGCCTTGCTTCTCAGGGTCGAGCTGTTTCCTGATAGCCACCTCCAGGCTCTCGCTCCGCACCGCTGACCGAACGAGGATGTCCAGGTCTTCGGGGGCCTCTCCGGTGACGGCGCTCCCCACCAGGCTGATGAAGTCGGGCACCACCATGAAGTCAGTAGTTTCAGGAAACTTGACCATCTCCTCATCGGGCGCTCCATCTGCCTCGGCCTCCAGAGCCTCCAGGCTCTCCCTGCTGGGGGTGAAGTTGGCGGCCAGGAGCTCGTAGTTGGGCGAGAGCCTTTTGTCAGTCTGGGGCAGCCACAGCATGCGTCTTACCAGCACCCTTTTTGTCCACCAGGACACAGGCAGGTATTTCCTGTGCTCTGCGCCCAGGCTCAAGATAAACCTGCCCTTGACGTCTTTGAGCACATGCACCAGACGCTCTAGGTCCTCCAGGCCGAACTGGAACTCCCCCTTGAAGCTTCTGCCAGGGTAGGGAGGGTCAAGGTAGAAGAAGGTATCGGCGCTGTCGAAGCGCTGGACGACAGGCTCAAAGTCCTGACTCAGAATGGTCACGTTCTTCAGACGCTCCGAGGCTGCCGGAAGCTTGTCGACATCAATATCTGCCCCCTCGTTGCCAAAGGTCTGCCGCGACTCCCCAAAGCTTGCCTTTGCTAGGTAGTAGAACTTCCTGAAGCGCTCAACATCATCGCTTGGCTTAGACTCTTTCAACTTCTGGAACAGGGGCTTGGTTCTTCTCCAGTCGTAACGCCTTAGCCTCTGTAGCTGCTCCTCGGTCAGCCCTTTGATGAAACGATAGGCGAAGGCGATCTCCGGGTCTTTATCATTGAGCACCTCTTTTTCCGCAGGCTCCTTGGCCCAGAACACGGCCGCCCCGCCAGCAAAGGGTTCCACATAGGTCTCGTGCGGTGGAATCATCTTCACGATCCGAGAGGCAAGGCGGGTCTTCCCGGCCTGGCTGCCGAAGGGCTGGTGGCCAATCCTGGCAAGCGCCTCCTCAGCCTCCTCGTTCTTGCCTGAGGTGTCGATGGGGAAGTTGGCTGCCAGGTATTCATAGTGGTGGAGCACCCGGCCCACATTGTCCTGGCCCAGAGCACGGCGAGTCTTGACCCGCCTGGTGTGCCAGCCAGAGGGCAGCGTCTCCACCATGTCTCTGAAGAGGGAGAGGATGAACTTGCCTTTGAGCCTCTTCAGCCTGTCTATGAGGCGGTCCCACTGCTCCGGGGTGAAGCCATGCTCCTCCCCCTGCCAGTGGCCAGGATAGGGAGGGTCAAGGTAGAAGAAGGAGTCCTGGCTATCATGCTTATCCAGCAGCTCCTCATAGGGGCCGGTGTGGAGATGCACGCCTTTGAGCCGCTCCCGCCACCTTTCAAAGCTATCCAGGCTGATAACCCGCTCCTTCTTGTCCTCCATGAAGTTGACCCCACGGCTGCCGTAGCTTGCCTTGCGCAGGTAAAGGAAGCGGCGGAAACGCTCCACATCGTCCTTTGGCTTAGCTGCCTTTAGCTCCTCAAAAAGCCCCCTGCGGTGCCGCCAGTCATAGCGCCTGAGCCGGGCAATGTCTTCGGGGGGGCTATTGGCCCATTACCACGTGGTTGCGCAGGAGGCCAATACCCCCAATCTCCACCTCAACGGTATCCCCAGGATGCAGGGCCCCTACTCCGGCCGGTGTACCACTCAGAATAACATCACCCGGCAGGAGTGTCATCACCTGGGAAATAAAGCTGACCAGCTCATCCACTCTGAAGACCAGGTTAGCTGTGGTGGAGGATTGCCGTATCTGACCATTCACCCTCACCTGTAGAGGCAGGTTGCTGACATCGATGTCGGTCACAAGGTAGGGACCCAAGGGACAAAAAGTATCGAATGATTTCGCCCGAGTCCATTGACCATCCTTCTTTTGTAGATCACGCGCCGTCACATCGTTGCCACAAGTGAAGCCCAGGATGTAGTCCTGGGCCTCTTTGACACTGATGTTTTTCGCTCGCCGCCCGATGACCACAGCCAGTTCACCCTCATAATCCACTTGTGTGGCCATGCGGGGAAGAACGACGGCTTCCTCAGGACCAATCACCGCCGTGGAGGGCTTCAAGAAGATGATGGGTTCTGAGGGGAGGGGCACACGCATCTCTTCAGCATGATCGCGGTAATTCAATCCTACAGCTATCACCTTGCTGGGCTGGCAGGGAGCCAGGACGGTCACCTCGTCCACCTGCCCTATCGGTTCACCACGCTGAAATTGGCCCAGGATATCGCCCTCCAGGCCCAGGATAACTGAACCCTCAAGCACACCATAGACGGACGATCCACGGCTGACAAAACGGACAATCTTCATCATCATCCCTCTTTTAGTGAAGTTATATAGCTACGCTGGAGACACCAGCGGAGGCTTAACGATTAGAAGCAGCGAAGGGCTGAGGGGGATAACTTACAAGATACGGCTCTTGTTGATGATTAACTCGAACTCACAGTTAAGGAAGGCTACCGCCTTCTTGATAAAAAGCATCCTTGAAAGGAAGATCTCGAAGTATTCCATGATTGCCGCAATCTGAACGTCGATGGTTAGCTCCAGGGCCACACGTTTGGTCTCATCGTCAACGCGTACAAAGCTACGCTCACTGGCGTAGTTGACCCGGTCGTGGATGTCGAAGGCGGTCGGGTTCAGATTGCGAACCCGCGTCCGGTGCACATCAGATTTATCGGCGATGATCAGGGCAGCCGATACTTCGCTTACGGGATCCCCCGTCTCCTCCTCATGATTGCCGATAGCCCCTATGATCAAAGCGATCTCCTCAGCGCTCACCCCCATGCGGGACAAGACATCCATAGCGATCATGCCACCAGCATGCCCATGCTCGAAGCGACTGATAACGTTACCGATGTCGTGCAGATAACCGGAAATGGCCGCCAGCTCAGCCGAACGAGGGGGATAGTCCAGGCGGAGTAGCACATTTCTGGCGATGCTGGCTACTAGCCCGGCGTGACGGTGACCGTGCTCGGTATAGCCTATTGCCCCGAGCTGCTCATCGGCTTGCTTCAAAAAGACCTGCACCTGGTGATTCTGTTTTACATCATCGAGGGTAACGAGCTTATCCTCACTCCTGCCTTCTGTCAGTGTAATCACCTCCTTACAATTGGGTGATGCCCTCACCCCCTGACCCCCTCTCCCGCTTCGGGAGAGGGGGAACAAAGGTTTGGGGGTACCCCAAACCCCGGCAGAGGGGCTTTGCCCCTCTGCACACCCCTACTCCGGCGGGAGAAGGGAAATATAGACTGGGGATATCCAAGACTCCAGCCGAATGGCTTTGCGCCCCTCCCCTTGCCTTGCGAAAGAGGGGAATATAGTGTAGGTCGGAGCTCTGGAAACCCCTAAGGATAGTGAGCTGCGCCCCCTCCTTGACCTCCCCCCATCGCTCCGGCGAGAGGAGGGAAGGGAGACTAGGATGGAGCCCCATAGCCCTTTGTGACCTCTCCATGGGAGAGTTGGCCATACCCCGGACCCCTGCCTGCGGCGGGCAGGCCAGGCAACGGCTTTGCCCTGCTGCACCCCCTATCTTACAGGAGGGAGGATAAATGGATCAAGTTGCTATCTCTCGACATTGGCTATGGCCTATTTGTAGGGGTCGCCTGGCGGGTCGGTGTTGGCGTTACCCCGGGCGTCGGCGTAGAGGTAGCCCCAACCGTTGGCGTCGGACTGGGCTGCGGCGTAGCAGTAGCGGTCGGCCGGACAGTCGGCGTTGGAGAGGCCGTTCCCACAGCCGTCGCCGTGGGTGATGGCGTTGCCGTTGCTCCACCAGGCGTCGGCGTAGAGGTAGCCCCAACCGTTGGCGTCGGACTGGGCTGCGGCGTAGCAGTTGCTGTTGGCTCAACCATCGGGGCCGGGGTACTCGTTGGTGTCGGCGCAAGCGATGGGGTAGGGACAATCGTGGGAGTTACCCCCGCCGTTGGGGTGGGAACGACCGTCGGACTAGCTCCAACCGTAGAAGTTGGCACCACCGTCGGGCTCCATATGGCTGTTACTGTGGAGGTAACTGTCGGCCGCATCGTTGGCGTAGCCGTTGGAGGTCCCTGCGTAGGGGGGACGTAGCCAGTAGGGGTTGGTTCAAGCCCCACCAGCGGCACCGGCGTCGGTAGCGGTGTTACAGTAGGACTTGGCATGACCGTCGGCGGCTGCTCGGTTGGCGTGGCCAACATGGCCTGCAGGTAAGGGCGAGCAACTATACTGGTTATGCCCAGTAGATAAAGCGCCAAAATGCTTAGTATCACAACGGTCATAACGCTGAAGATGGTGCCCGGCTCACCCCAAAGCTCGCTATACCAGTGCAGCAATCCCCTACACCATTGCCCAATGCGCCTCATATGCTCTCGCTACCAGATAAGGTTTGCTGTTTTTCTATCAGTAGGCGATTTTCTCGGCGTAACTATACCAAATTCGGGGCCTGGCGTCTAGCACCGCTGCCCTAGGTGTTTGTTTAGAGTTCGTGGGATGAGCCATTTAGGTATAAATCAACTTGAATAATCCTAGCCATAAAGAATTGCTGATAGTTAGCGAGGAGCCAGCCAACAGCCATCTCGGGCTGTTAGCCCCAATCAGGTAGTCAGGGCCGCTCCGACAATGGCGGGCGTTGACCGGCGAATAGCTCCACAGCCCTTAACCAAGCTGTCTGCTCTTCACCCCTTGGCTCGTGACGGAAGCGGTAGTTCGTCTTATGGAAGTAATCCTCCAGCTCACGCTCCAGGCTCTCGAGCCTGGCTATCTGATCTCGCACTATCTCCTTCAAGACTGCCTCTTCGTCTATTTCAAGAGCCATCCACAGGTGGCGCATACAAAGCCCGGAGGAATGATGATATAGTTCGGCGATTTCAGCATCCTCCAGGCTCAGGAGCAGGTTGCGCAATCCCCAGCGAGCGGTAGTGGCCACATTCTCACAGGCGGGGCAGGTTCCGGAGGGGGGTAACTCATCCTGACGCTTAAGCGCCTTTCTCCTCTTCGTCTGGGAGGGCACGATCCTGGAATTCGCCTCACCCAGCTCTTGAAGGAACTGACGCAACTTCGCGAGGGTATCCCGGGTGAGATACTGATAAACTACACTGATGCGGTAGGCATCACCGTAGCGCACCAGCTCCCAGGCGTGTTGGGGGCAAAAACCACCGGACTGAATGATTTTCCCTACCCATACTCCCTCACCGTAATACTCGTTAAGGTACCAGAAATAGAAGCGGCGTAGATCCTCAGCGCAGAGGTTACAAATGGGGCAACCCTCGAGAGCCAGGAGCCCTCTTATTTGACCCTTATTGGCTGTCGCCACCTGTCGTTGATGGTTCCGCTGCTGTCCCAATAATGGACAGGGGCGGCCCCATCGCCCCGTCTCCAGGACATGAGCCAGAGAGTCAACAACCCTGGCGATAAATAGATGGCTCATTTTAAACCTCATAACAAAAAAGCCTCTACCGCGCCCGCTGCAGGCGGGCCAGTAGAAGCTATCAGTCAGTTGCCTGACGTGTTAGCCCGGACCAGGTTCCATCCGGACTTCGGCCTGAGCTCAGCCGAATGGCGAGGGCGAGCCTCATCACCCTATCGACCAGTTGAAATATACCACTAGGGATTGATGGTTGTCAACTTTTATCATTTTCCACACAAATTAGCAGAGAGCCGACAAATCCTTGACTTTTGCATCTCAGATATGCTATACTTTTCCCAAAAGGAATAGGAATAACGACGTCGAACAGGACTAGTAAGCATCGAGCGAGGGAGCAGAGAGTCGGGGTAGCTGCGAACCGATACCAATGCAGATGACTGAATGGACCTAGGAGTCGCAAACCGAAAGCGGCGGGCAGTTGAGAGGTATAGTTTCAAGGGCCTGCGTCCTTGCAAGTAGGCTTTGCCGGAGAAGCCACCGTTAGCAGGGCAAGGGGCATCGGTCCCTAGGAACGCGGGCCTGTGCCCTGGATAAGTGAGGCCAGGCAGAGTCACCCGATACAGCGGTGTGGCGGGCACTCAGTCGAGGCCTAAGTAGGGTGGCACCACGAGATACTTTGCCTCTCGTCCCTTAGGGACGAGAGGCTTTCATTTTTTTAGAGGGGGATAGCGAATGTATTTTCCTGATCTGGAGACTTTCCGAGCGAAGGCCAAGGAGGGCAACCTTATACCGGTGTTCCAGGAATTGCCAGCCGACCTGGACACGCCGGTCTCAGTCTTCTTGAAATTGCGCTCAAATGCGCCCTCCTTCCTGCTGGAGAGCGTCGAGGGTGGTGAGACATTGGGCCGTTATTCTTTCCTGGGTACTAATCCGTCTCTCCTTCTCCGCTCTAGCGGCGACAAGGCGCTTGTTTATCACAATGGGCAAGGGCATGAGCTCTCGTTAGGCAACAAGGACGCTCTCCATCTAGTACAAGAACAGCTGGCTCAACATAGGGTGGTGAAGACGGCCGGGCTGCCTCGTTTCTTTGGAGGGGCCGTCGGCTATATAGCTTACGATATGGTGCGCTTCTTTGAGCGCTTACCGGACCCCTCGCAGGACGAGCTGGGGTTGCCCGATTGTCTCTTCCTCTTCACCGATACGATGGTTATCTTTGACCACGTTCGGCATAAGATGCAGATAGTCTCCAATGCCAGTATCAATGGTGACCCAGAGATGGCATACGAGGAGGCAGTGGCTAAGATCGAGGCCATCCGGGAAAGATTGACTCAGCCCTTGCCGCTTCAAACGGTGCGACCGGTGGCCAAGCGGAACGACCTGGTCTCTAACTTCAGCCAGGAGGCCTTCTGTCGGGCGGTCCTGAAGGCTAAGGAGTACATCGCCGCTGGCGATGCTTTTCAAATCGTGTTGTCACAACGCTTCCGCTGTCAGACGGATGCTGAGCCGTTCGCCATTTATAGGGCGTTGCGCATGCTTAACCCTTCACCCTATATGTTTTATCTCGATTTCAACGATTTTCGCTTGATCGGCTCTTCGCCGGAGATGCTGGTAAAGTTGGAGGGTGGTAAGGCTGAGACCAGGCCGATCGCCGGCACACGCCCGCGCGGCCGCAATGAGGAGGAAGACCAAGAGCTCATCGCCGACTTGATGGCTGATCCAAAGGAACGGGCTGAACACATCATGCTGGTCGATTTGGGGCGGAACGATTTGGGGCGCGTCTGCCGTTATGGCTCGGTCAGGGTGCCCATCTTGATGACAGCCGAGAAGTACTCGCACGTTATTCACATCGTCTCGGCCGTGGAGGGGCAGCTGGCTGACGGCCACGATGCCTTCAGCTTCTTAAGAGCAGCCTTTCCAGCCGGCACCGTATCGGGTGCACCTAAAATCAGGGCTATGGAGATCATCGCTGAGTTGGAGGGTCTCCGACGAGGCCCCTACGCCGGTGCCGTCGGTTATTTTAGCTTTACAGGTAATATGGATACCTGTATAACTATTCGGACAATCGTTATGGTAGATAATACGGCCTATTTGCAGGCAGGGGCGGGCATCGTGGCTGATTCGGACCCCGAGCGGGAGTATCACGAGACGGTGAGCAAGATAAAGGCTTTGGAGCGAGCCATCCATATCGCGGAAGAGGGGACAGTATAGGAGGCGCCGATGATTCTGGTCATTGATAATTACGATTCCTTCACTTACAACCTTGTTCAGCTCATCGGTGAATTGGGAGCAGAGCTCGTCGTCTATCGGAACGACCAGATCTCGCTCGATGAGGTAGCCCAGCTGGCACCATCCCGCATCGTCATCTCTCCTGGCCCCGGCAGGCCGGCGGAGGCAGGCATCTGCAATGACCTCATTCGACGCTTTCATCAGAGCATACCCATTCTGGGCGTATGTCTGGGGCACCAATGTATCGGTTATGCCCTGGGTGGACGGGTGGTCAGGGCCTCTCGCTTGATGCACGGCAAGACCTCAGAAATCTATCACGATGGGCGGGACATCTTTCACGGTATCCCCAATCCTTTCACGGCCACGCGCTATCATTCGCTTATTTTGGAAGAACCACTGCCGGAGTGTCTGGAGATCTCGGCCCGCACGCTCGAAGGGGAGCTTATGGGGATAAGGCACAAAGAGTATCCCCTGAATGGAGTGCAGTTCCACCCGGAATCCATTTTGACCAAGGAGGGCAAGCAGATACTCCGAAACTTTCTGGGTATTGTAGGATAAGACTGGAGAAGGAGGTTTAGAAACGTGATTAAGGAAACGATAGCGAAAGTGATGGAGCGCCAACATCTGAGCGAGACTGAGGCTGAGGCGGTAATGCAGGAAATAATGCATGGGGAGGCTACCCCGGTCCAGATTGCGGCCTTCCTGGTGGCCCTGCGCATGAAGGGGGAAACTATAGAGGAGATTATCGGTTGCGCGCGAGCTATGCGAGCCAATGCCATCCCCGTGAGGGTGAACAGGGAGGTACTGGTAGATACCTGTGGCACGGGAGGCGACGGCTCAGGCACATTCAACGTGTCAACCATTGCCGCCTTCGTCGTAGCCGGCGCCGGGTTGGCTGTGGCTAAGCACGGCAACAGGGCCGTCTCCAGCCACTGTGGCAGTGCCGACCTATTTCAGGCCCTGGGCATTCGGCTGGAGATCACCCCAGATCAGGTGGCTCGCTGTATAGATGAAGTGGGCATCGGCTTCCTTTTTGCTCCCCTCCACCATCCAGCCATGAAGCACGCTATCGGACCTCGCCGTGAGATCGGGGCGCGCACCATCTTTAACATCCTGGGTCCCTTGACCAATCCAGCCTCAGCCAACGTGCAGGTGCTTGGTGTTTATAGTCCAGCCTTAGCCGAACCGTTGGCTAACGTCTTGCGTGGGCTTGGTACACGATGCGCTTTCGTAGTGCATGGGGCTGACGGACTGGATGAGTTATCCACCACCGGGGTCAACCAGGTTGTCGCTCTGCGCGATGGTTCAGTCAAGACCTATCCTCTTGATCCTCAGGAGCTAGGACTGCCCAAATCCAACCTGGCTGAGCTGCGCGGGGGCGATGTGTCCGAAAATGTGCGCATCGCCTATCACGTACTGCGTGGTGAGCCTGGTCCAGCGCGCGACATCGTCCTTCTCAATGCCGCGGCAGCTCTGGTGGCCGGAGGGAAGGCGAGTGCTCTCCAAGAAGGGTTGGAGGTGGCGGCAGAATCCATCGATACCGGTCGAGCCCTCCGCACGCTGGAGAAACTGATCTCCCTAACACAGGATTTCGCCCCTAAGGAATCAGCATGATCCTTGACGAGATCGTCGCCGCCAGGCATCGCTCCCTGAAAGTGAGCGAACAATCATGTCCTTTAGCCGAACTAATCAGGATAATCGAAGCACGTGGCGAGCCCCTCAAGGACTTCGCCGCTGCTCTATACGGGCCACGGATTAGGCTTATCGCTGAGGTGAAACGAGCCTCCCCCAGCAAAGGCTCATTCCCACCCATCCCGGATGTAGCAGGACTGGTCCGCACCTATGCGGCAGCCGGGACGGCGTGTATTTCCGTTCTCACCGAGGCGGATTACTTTCAAGGCAGCCTCACCGACCTGCAGGCTGTTCGTTCTGCTGTAGACCTGCCTTTGTTGCGTAAGGATTTCATTCTTGATCCTTACCAGGTTTACGAGACTAGAGCCTACGGGGCTGACGCACTCCTGTTGATTGTGGCTATCCTGTCCGACGAAGAGCTGCGTTCCCTGCTGGGAATAACGCAGGATCTGGGCATGACAGCCCTGGTCGAGGTGCATAATCAGGAAGAGGTAAATAGGGCGCTCGCGGCTGGAGCTTCAGTCATCGGTATAAACAACCGCGACCTGCGTGATTTCAGCGTTGATTTGCAGACTACGCTGCGCCTACTCCCCCTGATCCCTTCTGGTATCGTTGTGGTGAGCGAGAGCGGCATATACTCACGGGCCGATGTGCTCCGTCTTGAAGAGGCTGGGGTCCGGGCTGTCCTGGTGGGCGAATCACTCTTGACCAGCGATGCCCCCACAACCAAGATCAGGGAACTCCTGGATGAGCCAGTGAACGTTGAGGACAAAGGAAATAGATGGTCAGGGTTAAAATCTGTGGGCTAACCTGTGTCGCTGATGCCCTCCTGGCCGTGGAATACGGGGCCGATGCGCTGGGATTCATCTTTGCGGAGAGCCCACGGAGGGTGAGCCCGACGCAAGTGGCGGCCATCGTAGCCGCGCTGCCTCCTTATGTCTGCAAAGTAGGCGTCTTCGTCGATCACCCCGTGGAGCTCGTGCGTGAGATTATGACCTTCTGTGGTTTGGACTTCGCTCAGTTGCACGGAAAGGAGAACGAACAGTACTGTGCCACTCTTTTTCCGCGGGTGATCAAGGCCCTTACCATAAGCGATGCTTCAGGATTAACGTCGCTGGCCCGTTACCAGGTGGCGGCCTATCTGCTCGATCTAGATAAAGAACGAAGTGGCAACCTCGCCTCCCATTGGGAGTTAGCCAGACAGGCCACAGCCTATGGTCTGATTATCCTGGCTGGGGGGTTAACGCCAGCGAATATCCGAGAGGCGATAGCCATTGCCCAGCCGTACGCTGTTGATGTCTCACGCGGGGTGGAGAGCAGCACAGGCAAGAAGGACCTTCACAAGATGCGTGACTTTTTGAGGGCGGTTAAGGGGGCAGACAAAGCTTATTACGACCCGTCATATCTAAGAAAAGAACCATTTTTAGGAACTTCGTGGGAGAGTAGAGGCACGGTTCCCGTGCCCTCATTAAAGGAACAAATATCATAGGGCGAGGTGACCTCGCCCCTACGGTTTTCGGTGATCACAGCAGGGCTTTCTATCTCCCTTCTCCCACTGGAGAAGGGGGGCAAGGGGGGATGAGGGTAAAGATCAAACAATTTTTTGGGGAGGGCTAATCAAATAAAGATGAATATACATTACCTACCGGATGAGCGGGGTTACTATGGAGAATACGGCGGCCGCTTTGTGCCGGAGACCTTGATGCCCGCCTTACAGGAGCTGGAGCGATCCTATCGAGAAGCCCGCGCCGATCCTCAATTCGAGAATGAATTCGCCGCCCTCTGCCGAGATTATGTTGGCCGACCGACACCCCTCTACTACGCTGCTCGTCTATCGGCGCGTCTGGGTGGGGCATCCATCTATCTCAAACGGGAGGATCTGGCTCACACTGGCGCTCATAAGATAAACAATGCCTTGGGACAGGGGCTTCTGGCCCAACGTTTGGGGAAGAGGCGTGTCGTGGCCGAAACTGGGGCGGGTCAGCACGGTGTGGCTGCGGCCACTATTTGTGCTATGTTGGGGCTAGAGTGTGTGGTTTACATGGGCGAAGAGGATATCCGACGCCAATCACCCAACGTCTTCAGGATGAAGCTATTGGGGGCTGAGGTACGGCCTGTCAGCGCGGGCAGCCGCACGCTGAAAGAGGCCATCAATGAAGCCATTCGAGACTGGGTGACCAACGTGGAAAACACCTACTATCTCCTTGGTTCGGCCGTTGGTCCGCATCCCTATCCGCTAATTGTGCGCGATTTTCAATCCATCGTCGGACGTGAGGTACGGGAGCAATTGCAAGCTACTGGTCGAGCGCTGCCCGACTATATCGTGGCCTGCGTGGGCGGAGGAAGTAACGCCATTGGCATCTTCCATCCCTTCGTCGCTGACCCTCAGGTCAAGCTCATCGGGGTGGAGGCAGCTGGCCGAGGGCTACATACGAAAGAGCATGCGGCCTCATTATTGGTCGGTAAACCGGGCGTATTACATGGGATGAAATCGTATCTTCTTCAGGATGAGGCAGGACAGGTGCTCCCCACGCATAGCATCTCGGCCGGTCTAGACTATCCAGGGGTGGGGCCTGAGCACAGTTACTACCACGATATCGGTCGCGCCGAATACGTCGGTGTGACCGATACCGAAGCCCTGGAGGGCTTCCAGCTGCTTTGTGTTACGGAGGGCATCATTCCAGCCCTTGAGCCAGCTCACGCCATCTATTATGCGGCCAAACTGGCTGCTCAGCTGCCAAAGGAGTCTTCGATCGTCGTTAACCTCTCCGGACGCGGTGATAAAGATATGCAGACGGTGGCCGAAGCGTTGGGAGTGACCCTATGAGTCGCCTCGCTGCCACCTTCGCTCACCTGCGCCAAGTTAAGCGCAGGGCCCTCATTGGTTATCTGACTGTTGGCTATCCTGCTTTGGAGGACACTCTTACCCTAGTCCCGGTCATGGTCGCGGCTGGCTGTGACATTATCGAACTGGGTATTCCCTTCTCCGATCCTCTGGCCGATGGGACCACCATTCAGAGGGCGGGTTTTCGTGCTCTCCAGAATGGTGTGACACCCGCTTTCTGTCTGGCCACAGCCGCCCGATTAAGGGCGTTGGTGGACGTCCCCCTCCTGTTTATGACCTATTATAATTCCGTCTTCCATTATGGCTTGAGGCAGTTCTGCGCTGATGGGGCAGCCGCAGGCATCGATGGCTTGATCGTGCCCGATTTGCCTCCAGAGGAGGGGGCTGATTTAGAGGGCATCGCTCAAGAACACAAGCTTGATCTCGTTTACCTCCTGGCCCCCACCTCCTCCCCAGAACGTATTCAGCTGGTAGCGGCCAGGTCACGGGGCTTTATCTACCTGGTATCGCTCACCGGTGTCACTGGGGCCAGGGAGGAATTACCGCCTCACCTGGAGGAGTTCGTCAAGCGGGTGAGAGGGATAGCCAGTCAACCATTATGCGTTGGTTTTGGTATCTCGACACCGGCCCAGGCGGAGAGGGTAGCCAAGGTAGCTGATGGCATCATCGTTGGTAGCCGGATCATCCAGTTGATCGAGAGCAGCGCTGATCTGCTTGCTTCTTTGCAAACATTTCTGCGCAGCCTGCGGGCCGTCCTTTAGTCCTCCCCGCGCCGGGGATCAACTATCCGACGTCTGGGACTGATACCGTTTTCCTGAGGGCATCCTCCGAATGCTCAGTCAAGGAGCCTTGTTCCCTGACCTTCCTTCATCACCAACCCCTCTTCTGAGACCATCGAGCAGCGGGGGTTCCCAGGGGCGCAGCTGGGTAAGGGTCTTTCAGATGTGCCCAGAACAAAAAAGCCCGCAGGACCCCTTGAATCCTCTGCGGGGGTATGGAGGAGAGATTCCATTACCCTTTTTGGAGGGACTTCCAAAACGAAGAGCGAGCGTGGCTACCTACTGGGGCGGCTCCTCAGGAGTGATCGCCTCCTTGGGGATGAGACCAGCCTCCTTGAGAATATCTCCCCCATTGGCTACGGTCACCTCCCCCGCTTTGGCCCAGGGGGCATCAGTGCGCCACTGCTGCAACACTGCCCGCTGACCACGCAACACGAAGACATTATCATACTCCCCATAGCTCATCGGCAAACCGAAGTGGGCGATGGGGTCTGGATCGGCTAAGTAACGCGCCTTGATGGCCGGGTTGAGATCCAGCAGGGCCAGATGCCTCTTTACCACCTCATCCCAGGGCAGCCCCCCTATCCCCCGCCCAGTCAAAGGGCCTGGGCACCTGGCGATAGGCCAAGAGCCAATCATCCTTGCCGGCCTTGGAAAGCTCATCGAAGACGTTGACGAAGTAGACCTGCTTCACCTCCGGTCGCCACTGGAAGACCTGTTTTTGCATCACCTGGCTGGTGAAACCATCCCAGGTGAAGCGGCGGGAGGCGGGATAGCCCAATGATGGCACCCCACCCAGGCGCTGAAACTCAGTCCAGAAGAGGACATCGTGCGCATCGCTGATGGCGTAGCCACGGCCGCGGGCTGCTAGCCTACCACTGGTCTGCTCAAAGAAGTGTCCTCCGGGAATCTCATAATCCGTTGTCTCCTGAAGACCCAAATGCACTAG
>JAMCVK010000004.1 GCA_023475225.1 Chloroflexota bacterium | reverse complement strand
GTCTGTCGTCCCCACCGTATCAGGTACGATAAAGGGGTTCAGCCGTGGGGCACCAACCGTGGCACTCCCGGTGTGGATGCCAAGTAGATAGCTGCCACCAGGCACCCTGATGCTGAATCTCCCCCCTTGGACAGGCCCGTTGTTACCCAGCCCCTCTTGATTATGGATGACCACGAAGACCGTATTATCGGCCGGGGTAGTGCCATCAGGATTCTTGACCGCGCCGGTCACCGTGTGCGGGGCTGCCGTCACGGTGAAGGAGATGGACTTGGTCTCTTCGATCTGATTGTCAGCGAAGTAGATCACCACCGGCGGCTTACCATAGGCCCAATCCGGCTCCGCCGCTCCCGGTCGCATATCGCGCAGGACCATGACCTCCCAATCACCTGGGCGCAGCTCTAAACGAGCCTGGCCCTGGGCATCGGTGAAAGCGTTGATGTTGGTGGCCGCACCATGCTTATGGGCATTAACCATCACCGCCCCACCAGGTGGGGTATTATCACTCCTCCGCACGGTGACATCCAGGTGCTTAATGGAGGCATCAAATTTAAGATCGCCCAGATCGATCACCTCAGTGGCCGAGGTCAGTCGGAAGATCGTTGGGTCAGGAGCAACCACATTGGTCAAATCAACAGATTGCAGCTGCACGTAGTAGATATTTGGACTGAGCCCACCGACCTTGAATACACCGTTGGCATCACAAATCCCAAACTTATTCACAGCCCGATCGGCCGTATAGACGAGGGCCCCGGCTTCGCCCTGTCCCGCCGCGGTGCCATCCGGCTTGAGTATCCTCCCCTTGACGTTGACGAAGGAGATGGTGAGATTTTGGGTGACCGTCTGCCCCTCCCCCACCGTGACCGTGACCGGGTCCGACGATGTATAGATGGCATTAGCCGCCGGCCCAGCGTTGGCCACGAGGGTATACTGCCCAGCAGGCAGGTCGGCATAGCTGTAGCTGCCATCCGTGCCACTTTTTGTCGTCGGTGGCCATTCATAGGGCCGACCAGACGGTGCCGTCCCCTGCCAGATGAGGATGGGGATGTTCGCTATCCCAGCTCCACCATCATCCACTACCTTGCCTGAGACACCTCCAGCAGCAAAGGCTGAACCACCTGGTAAAAGGACGAGGCACAGGACCACCGCTAAAAAGAGACGAACGATCGTAAGCCGCATAGTAGACCTCCCAGGGCAGTGATAGTTGAGAGATAGCGGCCATCCCCAGGGCAGCCGCGAGGAAAAAGCGTATGGCCATCCCCCTCAGAGACATTATATCATGGATAGTCAATCGGGGAGATCGTCTCCACCGCACTATTAGGGTCTCTCTGCGTCTGGGGTGTCCGAGCGGTTCACCACTGTTTTGCCGCCGCTGTAGAGCCCACTAGCGACTAGCCCGGTGATGAGGCCGAGGAAGGCTCCCTCTAGGCGATCGGTGCCCAGGTGGTAGGCGATGGCTGTATTCAGGGCTACGCCTAATGCCAGGCTGACCAAGGGATAATAGCGATTGGACAAGCCGGGGAAGGCACGCTTGACCAGCTCGACCAGGGCGATGATCAGTGGCACACCGGCCAGACCAAGGAACTCTTGCATCTCCACTTTTTACCTCCTTAAGGGCGAGGGATACGGGCGAGGTGACCTCGCCTCTACGCCCCTGTATAAATTTTGTATAAGGCTGGGGATCCTGGCCTTTATACAGTCCTTTCTAGCCCCGAAGCGTTCGGACATGACATCCATAACGACTTATCCCCAGACAGCGATGACTAAGGCATCGTTGGGATTCTGGGGATCGAAAAACAACACGGCGCACATCGTGGCCGCCGCTACCTGGGCGCTGACCAGCCCCTTGTTCACCTTCACGCCGGCGATCCTGGTGGGCCTACTACCCATCAGGCGCACCTCGGCCACCCAATTGGTGCTATCGAAGCTATACAGCTCGGCCCTGGCGATGGAGGGTTGGGGCGTGCCCTCAACGCCTGGGCTGAAGCTGGCGAAGACGCTGGTATCGAACGAGCGTCGTCCTTCTATGGTCATACACCCACTCCTATTAGCTCGATACGCTGCTGGAAAAGGCTGCGCTTGGTGTCGTAGATGGTTTCGATGAGCCTGACCCGCCTGGTGGCCGAGGCTAACCCGGCGGCGGACTCGGTGATGGTGATGACGTCGAGCACCTCCTGGCCGACGTTGGCATAGACGCCTAGCCAGCCCGATTGTCCCTCCCGTTTCGCCTCTCGCTGCTCGTACAGTGCTCTATCCAGGCACTCGGCCTCGGTATCCAGGCTGAGGTCTTCGATCTTAAGGGTGAGGTCTTTGAGCACCAGCTCCAGGTGGGTCCAATCGAAGCGTTCACCGAAGGCCCAATTCTGGCCGGTGACCTCGTAGTGGTTTTGTTTCTGGCCGACGCTATCGAAGCGGTAGGAGACGAGGGGGTGGGAGCTACCGCCATAGGTGTAGCTGCTAGTGGCTGAGGACAGGTCTACGCATACGGCCTCGACGCTATCGAAGCCGGGGGGGGAGGTGGCGCTTTCGTAGGTACGGAAGCGCAAGCCGATGCCGGCCTTGTCCAGGATGCGGCGCAAGACGGTGAGGTAGCTCTCGCCGGGCTGGAGGGTGAAGGAGGGGATGACTAGGTCGAGGTTGGTGAGGGTGGAGTTGGTCAGGCGGCCACAGACACGGTTGAGGATGTATTTGAGTAAAAACTCCAGGTCCCTATTGGTGAAGGTGATCTGGTGGGTGACAGCCAGGCGATCGAGGTAGGAGAGGGCGTCGATGGCCTCGACGATGAGCCTTCTGCCCTTCTTCTCATCGCGCCAGAAGTAGACCCGATCGACCCAAAATGGCGTGGCCCAGACGGCCTCGTTGCCTGCGCTGGTGACGTAGCCCTGTTTGAGGGCGATCTGGCTGCCCTCTTTGACGGCCTGGTAGGTGCCGCTCACCCCCACGTTGGCATAGCGTCCGTCCTCGTTGTTGAGTTCCAGGACTAGCCTTTGCGGCTGGCCCAGGCGAGGCGGCTTGGCGTCTCCGCGCTCGACCATGGTGTAGGCGAGGAGATCGGCGGAGACGTCCACCTTTTCGGATGCGGCGCCTGAGTAGACGGGGCAACGCTTGGCGGACTTTGCGCCGATGAGGTACCAGTAGCCGCCGAGTTGGAGCAGGCGCAAGCCGTACTGGCTGGCGTTGTTGATGGGGACGATCTCGGCCAGTTCGGTTCTGGCTGGGGAGATGGAGAAGTTGAGGCGGCTATGGGTTGGCGTGCCGCCGTAGACCTCGGCCCAGAAGTGGGCGAAGCGGGGCAGGGCGGCGAACTTGATCGATGGGACGATGGTGGGGTTATAGTACTCGAAGCCTGAGCCTGCGGCGGCCTCCAGGAGCCTATAGGCGGTGCCGAAGGTTTTGGCCACGGTATTATAGGAGTAGGCGGTCATATGGCAGGGGCCGGTGCCGCAGACGACGATGAGCAGGGTGGTGCCGTCCTTGACGACGTGGATTTGGTCGATGTTGGACCACAAGGTCGTATCGGTGGCGTCCACGGACCAGACGCCGGCGCTGCGCTTATAGACGACGAGGTAGTCGTTGGGGTCGGCGCCCGTGGGCGAGATGGCCATGACGCAATAGTCAGAATCCCCATCGGGCGATCCTATGGCCCAGATTTCGTTCCCGGCCACGCCTGGCTTCACGGCCTCCAGGGTTGACCAGGAGACATAGTCGGACGTATCGCGGCACCAGACACGGATTTTGTCGTAGTCGACCAGGAAGATGCGGGTATGGGCGCTGATGGTGGAGAGTGATAGTTGGCTGACGGTGCTCATGGTGGCATCGGGGTACATCTGGGACCAGGTGGACCACTGGGTGGGCTGAGTGGGGTCGGTTATGCGCTGCCAGTAGACGGCGCCGAGGCTAGTCATACGGGCGCGGACGATGCCGGTGGCTCCTCTATCGAGGACGGCGTCGAAGAAGCGATCCTCCTCAGTGCCGGTGTAGAGGCTGGACCAGGGCCAGCGGGGGACCTCGATGGGCTGGTCGGCGATGATAGATTGGATATAGGGCTTGCGGCTGCCCTTCTGCTGGGCGTCTTGGAGTGTGGAAGTAAGGGTCCTCATTTCAGTGAGCTCTGCCACTTTGGATAGGTATTGCCTGGGCAGGATGTTTCGAAGCCTGGTGCGGTGGTATCGCGGTGGCCTGCGACGGGGACGAACCAACCCAGGGCGTACTGGAGGTTGGCGATGAGGTCTCTGGCGGCTTCCAGCTGCACCCTTCCTGGGGGCTTCGCCATAAAGTTACCGGGCAGGCAGATGCCGATGATATTTTGATTGCGCCTGGCGACGTTATAACGGATGGTGAGGACGTCGCCGACGTATTCCTGGACGCCGTCCTGGTGGACCAGGAAGTGGTAGCCGATGCCGGGCCAGCCGAGGACTCTGGTATGGTAGTCGGCTATTTCTAAGGCGGTGTTGTCGTGATCCACGGCGGAATGGTGGATGACGATCTGGGTGATGTCGGAGAGCGAACGATACTGGTAGTTCTCGTTGCCAGGGAGCTGCAAGCGCCAGTCGTGGACGACGATGGCACCGATGCTTACCGTTTGCATATCTCGTCCCTTTTGACCAGCCCCTGGAAGGCGGCCCAGGCGGCGATCATGGCACGGCCTGAGGAGCCTAGCTCGAGGCGGAGTTGGTCGAGGTGGTTTTTGACGGTATGGCGGCTGATGCCTAGCTTATAGGCGATGGCGTGATTGGTCTCGCCCATGGCGACCATGCGGGCGATCTGCTGTTTTCTGGTCATTCGGACAGCTCCCAGGAGAGCATGGGGAGGCTGACGCCAGCGCGGATGGCGGCGATGCGCTTGAGCTCGGCCTTGAACTCGGCTAGGCGTTCGTTGCCCCACTCTCGGTATTGCCCTGGCGTATCATCGTAGGCGTTCACTCGGTTGATGGCGTAGTTGGCCCACTCCAGGGTGGCGTAAGCGCTGGCGCCCAAGAGGAGCAGCTGTTCGTGGATGGTGGGTATGGTGGAGCCGGCGGCATCGACGACGTGGGACTTGGCGTAGCGGAACTTGATGTTTTCGCCGACGGTGGGGGCATCGCCCCAGATATAGACCTGCTTGTTGTACTCACGGAAGCTGCGGAACTCTGGCGGGTACTCGTCGATGGGATACTCGACTGATTCGCAATGGATGAAACCCGTCTCGGCGGAGAGGTCGTACCAGCGGCTGGCGGTAGCGGGCTTGGAGACGCTGCTGACTTGCGGACAGGCGGCTTGGTACTCGGCGACGGCCCTAGCGATGTGGCGGTCTAGCTCACTATCGCTCCAGCGCTCAGAGAGCTGGTCTTTTAGGTCGATACGGAGGTCACTTCTTAGGGTTGTTAGAGTGGCCATTGCTCTTGTCTCTCTCCTTCAGGCGTAGTATTTTGTCCAGCCGCTTGATCTCCTCTTCGAGGTAGGCAAGGCGCTGGTATGCCTCATTGAGCTGCCGCTGGATGATCTCCTGGTACTGGTCCATTTTTACCTCATCCTCCTTTATCCTCCTTCTCCCTCAAGGGAGAAGGAGGAATATAGGGCGAGGGGACCTCTCGCCCCTACTCCCTCTAAGAGGCTCTCTAGAGCCTCTTAAACGCCCTCGCCTGTGTATATTTACCCTCCCCCTCTTGGGCTGGGCTTGCCCCAGCCCCTACTGTGGTAGGGGCTTGCGTGGGGTGGGGAGGTGCAAGCACCCCACGCAAGCCCTAAATTAAGTTGTGAAGCCGACCATAGCGACCCAGCCGGTGACGCCTGGCGTGCCGCTGGCCTCCAGGTCGACGGTGGCGGCGTTGCCCTTGGTGAGGGCAATGGGGACGGGGAAGGTGATCACGGCCCGGCCATTGATCATGGTCTCGAAGACTACGGGGTTGCCGTCCTTGAGGCGGAGCTCCTTCTGGGCGGGATCAGCGCCACGGAAGGAGCCGGCGATGGCGACGATGTAGTGGGTCTTGCCCGTCTCGGCGGCCCTGGTCGCTGATGCCAGAGCGTTATCCACGCCGGCGGTGGTGGTGATGGACCAGGTGAGCCTGGCTGATAGGATCGTCTCGCCTCTCTCGTCGATCATGCCGCTCATGCTACGTGCGCCCTCTTGATAGTGATGGTGACGTAGAGGTCGCTACCGGCGACGGTGGAGCCGATCTGGTCGACATCGATGGTGAGGCGATCCCCGGCGGCCAGTGCTACCACATCGGGCAGTGTCGTCGTGCTGGCGTTACCGCTGATAGCTATCGTGGGGCGATTGGCCTGGGTGGTGAAGGCGGTTACGCCGTTGATGTTGACGTCGACGATGAAGGTGGCCCCGGTGGGTGCGGTATCCAGGTAGGCCCGGACATCGGTGATGGTGGCGGCCTTGCCGATCAGGGCGGCGGCCTTCTTCGTGCCGACGGTTTGGGCGCCGGCGACGTAGAAGGTGATGGTATCCTCGGCGTTGGGTGAGGCTAGCTCGGTATTAGGTAGGTTGGTTACAAGCTCTAGTTCGTCGAAGTTCGTCTTACCCATTGTATCTCTCATCCTCCTTTATCCTCCTTCTCCCTATGGGAGAAGGAGATATAGGGCGAGGGGTACGGGCGAGGTGACCTCGCCCCTACGCCCCTACCCCGGTGGGGCCTATGCTACCACGCTGCCGTAGGCGCCACGGTAATCGAGCCAGCCACCGCCGTAGATGTGCCTGACCTTGAACGAGATGGCGTCGTTGGTGAAGACGGTGCCACTGGTCGGGTTATCCTGGACAAGCAATTCAGGCTCCTCACGTCCTTCCAGGAAGCCCAGTTCGATGGACTCGATGGCCACAGGGTCGGCGATGAGGTACCAGTTATTGGCGTCGGTCCAGTTGGGGATGGTGATGATGTCTAGGACGCCACGGGTGACGTTGATGTCGTTGTTAGCCGTGCCTGGTAGTCCGACGCTTTCCAGGATGGTCCTGGCCGTCCAGAGCAGATCAGGCGGGATGAGCAGCCAGCGGGGCTTGAGGCCTAATCTCTTACTGGCCGAGTTCGTCTGCTTCATGACGACGGTGATAGCGGCCTGGAGGGCGGCGCTGGAGAGGGCGGCTGTGCCCGTGTTGCCCCCGTGGTTGGCGTGGAACACGGTGAAGGTATCGGCCATGGTGGAGCCCAGGCCGGCGTTAGCCGTGAACAAGCCACTAACGAACTCGTTGATGGTGATGGCGGCGGCTGAGGCGAGCTTAGAGGGGATGCGCTGGACAGCGCGGAGGTCGTCGTTGATGATGGTCTCCAGGGTGACGTAGACGAGGTTACCGCGCTTGGTGGGGGTATAGGTCTCCTTGCTATCGCCCCAGGCCAGGTTGGCATAGGCGGCGTTCTCGACGACGTCGGCTAGAGCGGCGAAGTCGTTGAGCAAGATACGGGTCTGGAGCTTCATGTCTTTGACGGGCGTCTTGACCGCGAATGGCTCCCACCACTTATCCTGTCCGGCGTAGTCCTTGACCAGGCGCTTATTGAGCACGTTAGCCAGGGCGTCGGCCATGACGGACGTGGTGACCTCGTTGGCCTCACGGACGATGGATTCCTCCCAGTTGTAGCGGCCGGTGAAGCCCCTATCGCCGGTGATGAGGATGTAGGCTTCCCGGATGCCCGAGAGCCTTGGCACTGAGGGATCCTTGACCTCCAGACCGAAGAGCTTTTCCATAGCCATCTGGACCTTGGCCAAAGGATCGGCGCCGAGGGAGATACGGGGCTGGCCCATATCCTTGATGACCTGGCCGCTGGCGATGGAGGCTAGTAGGGCTTTGACGTCGGTGATGGCCTTGTCCAGGGCTTCTGCCTCGAAGGCCTGAGACTCGAAGCGCTCTTTGAGCTGCTTTCTGGCCTCCTCGGGCAGGTCGGAGGCGGATAGCTTGGCCTCCAGGACGGTGGCGCAATGCTGGCGCTTGAGCGCTTCGAGCTCTTCTCGAAGAATCTTCGATTGGGCTTGCAGGGCTTCGCTGACGGTGTTGACCGTCACCGTAGCCTCTAACTTCTTCTCTTCCATTTCCGTTTGATTGTCTGCCATTGTGTCCTCCTTTTTTGTTATGTCTTGTCCTTCCAACACCCTTTCGAAGGCGCCACCGGCCGAGGGCTGGAAGACGACATCGGCCGAGTTGACCTGCTTGATCTTGTGGACTTTGAAACGATCGCCTATCTTCTCCTTTAGCACCACCATATCGGCCGATATGCCGATCTTGGGCATGGGCTTGCCGGCCTCCTTATCGGCCAGGACGGTGGCAATGGTCTGGTAGAGCCAGGAGGCGGTGGGGTAGAGCCTGAGCCTGGCCTTGATGCCTTGTTCGTAGCGGGGAGCGGAGTAGACCCCCACCAGGTCGCGGACGGAGCGGCCCCCGGCTCTAGTCTGGTCCAAGGCATCGGGGTGGTCGCAGAAGGCGGCGGCGCCTTCCCAGAGGGGCAGGCTCTCTCTGAGTACCTCGTCTGAGTACTCCAGGCGGTTAGCCGACAGGCCGGGCTTGATGATGGTGACCTCTAATAAACCTCCTTTCTCGTCTACCCCTTCGAGGGCCCCCGAAAGGGTGCTCTCCTTGGCCTCCTGGTAGTTGGAGACGTCTAGTCCGAAGCGCTTGAGGGCGGCGATGATGCGCTTCTTAGCCTGCTCTCGTTCCTCTGCGGTTAGCCCTTCGGTTCTATCGACCTGGGTCCAGGCTAGTTTGGCGTGGTCGAGGTCGTGGACGGGCAGCAGGCGCTTTGCGGGGACGGCGAAGGCGCTAGCGGGGAGGGCGTCTCGCTCTTCCTGGGATAGTTTGCTCATTCTCTTCCTCCGGTGAATTTAGCGACCAGTGTGCTGGCCGTGGCGTCATCGATCCAGCCCTGGTCGCGGAAGGTGACCAGGGCCTGGGCGATCTGGCCAGAGGCCTGGGCTAATAACAAGGTATCCTCGGTGGTGAGGTCTTCGAACTGGGCTTTTAGGATGGGACGGAGCGTGTCTCCGAACCTGCGTCTAGAGGCCTCGGCAACGATATCGGTGATGACGTGGCCGAAGTAGAGCTGGCGGCGCTCGAAGTGTCTCAGGGTGGGTCCGCTCATCTCCTGGGCCGTGGCCTTGGTAGCGCTTTCGCCCTCGGCCAGGAAGTGCAGGGGGACGCCTGCGCCAGCGCCAATCATGAGGCGCATGGCCTTGCCATCTGGCTCAACGGCCTGGGCATCGATCAGGGGCTGGACCGCCTTCCACTCCTCGCCCTCGTTGTGGACGATGACCGAGCCGGGGTTAGGCGGCTCCAGGAGCTCCCCCTGTCTTCTGAGGATGGCGGCTCGATCGGCGCCGAGCAGCTTGACGTCCCAGAGGAAAGCGCCCTTGAACTTATTGATCCTGACCCGGTCGGTGAGCCAGTCCTTGTAGCGTCTGAGCCAGGGGAGGAGGGGGACGAGGTCACCCTGGCCGCGCACCGCCCCGACCAGGCGATTGATGGCGTAATGGTGGCAGTCGTCTTTAGACCACCAGCGCCCTGCGGACGATCGGAGCATGCCCGTGGCGCCCCCTGCCGATGACTCGGCCTTGCGGTGGTAGCGGGTTTCGTCCTCGATATCGTCGGGGTTGGTCTCGATCTCGTCGATGGAGGCGGCGGGGATGGAGCGGACATAGGTCATCTTGTCGTAGGGGTTGGTATGGAAGGTGACGAAGAGCTCACCGGCCAGGGATAGCTCGGTGCAGAGGTCGAACTGGCGGGTATTCATCTGGTTCAGGGGGTGGCTCCAGAACTCGTTGATGAACTGCTGGATCTCCTCGTCCTGGCTCGTTACCCGCATGCCCTTACCGAGGACGTAATCGGTGGTTAGTTCGATGATGCGGTAGGCTAAAGGGTTGACACGGTAGGCCTCGGCCGAGTCGTTGATGTTCTCCAGCAGCTCGGTCAAGGAGACATCGCGGCTGGTGCCGTAGAGGTGCCGCCAGCGCTTGTCCTCCTCGGCCAGGGTGATGGCCTCGTGGACACGGGACTGGATGATGTCGCCGAAGAGACGATTGGCGATGGTCTCGCGTAGGTTTACCCAGTTCACTATATTCCCTCCTCAGACCTGCCTGCGCAGGAATTTAATATCGTCCATCCTGATACCCCAGCATCCCCTCTGCTATGGCTGCCGCCGGAGCCACCCCATAACTTCCTGCCGCCTCCACGGTTAAGGCCAGGCTCATCAAAAAGTCATCGTGCCCCTCACTCTCAGGGACAAAGAAGTTCAAGGTCTGATTAGACCCAACTGTGTACCGCGCACGCTCACACTCCAGCCAGAACTCCTGACATTCAGCGGAGCCATCAGGGGCATACATCTTGAGCCGCCCACTGTTGACCGCCGCTAGCAAACCGTAGCCCAGTCGACTTTTCGAGGCAGCGCCGAAGACAAACTTCTCCACCACACTAGGTCCCAGGGCAGCCTCAAGGAAGTCCGCCACCCCACCCCCCACCCCACCCGCGTCGACAACCACCCGCTGACAGCCCCAGACGTTGCGCAGCAGGTCAAGCATCTGCTCGTACTGCTGGCGATGAGAACGACCCGTCCACCACAAGTGTTCGACGATGAGCAGCCGAGGCTCAAGGATAGCGTCGGAGATAAGGGAGAAATCGAGCTTAGCGATAGTGATCACCGTGCTGTCCTTGCGTGGCTTCGCCGCCCGTAGCGCCGCATCGGCCGCCACCTCATCCGAGCCAGCGATGTCTACGCCAGCAACATACACCTCTTCATCCTCACGGCGATGTTGCCGGGAGTGTTCCCCCTGCATCTGGGCCCGTTGGGAAGCGGAAAGCAAGCCACTGGTCCCAGCGATCGTCTCCAGCTTGTACTGAGTCCGAAAAAGCGGATGGCTCTCCCCCAGACGGGCCTTCTCGCCCTCCACATACTGCCCATAGAGTGGGTTATGCTCAGCCACCACCCACCAGGGATACTCGAAGTGCCGTTTGATACCATCCTTCCTCTCCAGCTCCAGGTTATCCTGCTTCACCTTCTCCAAAAGCGTGTTCTCATCCCAGGCCGTCCCGTAGTAGACCCTGGTAACGTTGGTAGTCGCACCCATCGGGGCGAAGTCTCGATCGTGCTTCTCCAGGGCGATATCCTGAGCCTCATCGAACTCCAGGAGGATGTCGGCCGTCGCCCCGACGACATTGGCCGACTCATCGGCCGAGAAGAAGATCGCCCTAGCCTCGCCCAGGCGCACGACGTAGCCCCATTCGCCCCGCCAGCGCCCACTATTCCAGGGGTTCTGGAGCATCCTCTCCAGCCGTTGCTTGGAGATGATCACCTGGGGCTTAAAGGTAGGGGCACACTTGATGATGTTGCCTCCCACCCGTTGAAACAGGTTTAGCAGGTAGCACTCCAGTTGAGCGCTCATCTCGTTTTTGCCACCCTGACGGCTAATCATAAGGGAGAGGCAAGAGCCACGCCGCTGGAAGACGGAATTTAGGATAGCCCGGGCTGGCTCCAGCTGGTACGGGCGCAGGGGACGTCCGATGATCCAGCGACTGAAGAGGCTCAGGTCGCTGAGGGCTGCTGGCAAAGCTTGCTCGTAGCTCCTCAATGCCACGCCTTCCATAGCTCTAAGAAGAAAGTGAGCACCACGCCTCCGATGAGGCCATTTATTTTCAGCTCCAGACGTTCGAAGTCTTGACTGAGATCGTCCAACCCACGCCGCGTCACCAGGCCATAGGCGCAGCCTGGTCGCTCGTCAATGGAGACCTTTCGCTGGCTATGACGGCCCCAGCGGGCTAGAGCCTTATTCAACATCATCCCCTCCCCTCCCCTTTATAGTAATCCTGCTCATCTCATTTCAGTCAGTTAAAGGCTCATCCCCAGCTCGTTACCGATCTCATCGAGGGCCTTGGCCAGGGCCTCCTCCAGGTTCCTGGCCGCCTTACCTCTGAGGGCATACTGCACCTTGAGGGCCCGGCAAAGGGTATCCACGGCCGCCCTGACCATCTTCAGGTCAGGCTCCTCAGCGAGGGCGCGCCGAATCAGTACCTTCAAAAGGGCTATCTCGTCGGCCAGGCTGGGATCACCGAGGGCAGCGGCTAGGTCGGCTTGCTCAGCAGGCGTGAAGATATGGGCATAAAAGCCGTGCTGTCTTACGGTTGTATCCGCCTTCTGACCTCCGCGGCGACTTCGCCGGCTGCCACCCTCGGTAGCCATAGGACTCGCCTCCTGCTGATTAGTAGAACATTTGTTCTATACATATAGCCCATCAAGCCCCTCTCGAAAACAACATTGACCCCAAATTTCCTAACGCCGGGGCTTGACAGGGGGACAAGGTTGATCTACTATGTTTGTAGAACAAATGTTCTATACAGGGGGGCTTAGGGCTTCAACTCGAAGAATCTTCGACCTAGCTATTTTCCCCCTTCTCCCAGCGGGAGAAGGGGGGTAAGGAGGGATGAGAGTCACAATGCCCGATCAAGAGGATAACCAGCTACGCACTCTGCTTCAAGCGATCCAGAGCGGCGATGCGGAGGCCTTCCGCCTCCTCCAGGAACATTTCCGACCCCTCTTCACCCGGCTGCGACGTCTCCAGCATCTGCCCTACCGTGGCACTCTGGGGGCCTTAGAGGACACCGATCTGGAGCAAGAGTTCGCCCTTATTCTCTGGGAGACAGCCACAACCCTAGAAACTGACGACCACTTTGAGGAGATCCTGAAACGGAGGTTGAACCGGGAACTCAAGCGCTGCTTGCGCCACGAACGGCGCGAACAACAAAAGCGAGCCACCCTCGACCCAGCGCTCCTCGCCGCGCCCAAGGACAACCCCTCAACCCTTCCGTCCGGAGATGGACGACTCTTAGCAGCCATCGCCTCCCTCTCGCCCAAGCAGCAAGAGGTCATCAAGCACATCTACTGGGGCGAGCAGACAGCACACCAGATAGCGGCCCACCTCAGCGTTACGCCCCAGGCCGTTACAGCCCTGCGCCGCCGCGCCGAGAGGCGCCTCCAGATACTCCTGATGGAGAAGACGCACTAGGGAGAGACATAGAAAGACGTCAAGGTCGGCGCATCAGCCCAGGGTAGAAACTAAGGATTCTAGAGGAAGCCCCCTAACCTAGGGTAGGAGTAATGTTGTGATACATGGTATACAGTTCTTTCAGGAAAGGTCTTCCTTGATTTTGAGGAGGTTGAGTTTAAGGTCGATGAGGTCTTCCTGAACAACCTTCCAGGCGTTCTGTAAGCGCACGCCAAAGTATTCGTGGATCAAGATATCTCGCGTGCCGGCGATCTTTTGCCAGGGGACTTGGGGATAGCGCGTACGGACCCGCTTGGGAATGTGCTTCGCAGCTTCGCCGATTATCTCCAAGCGCCGTAAGACTGCGTCCTGAAGCCGTGTATCGTGGAGAAACTGCTCTTCGGTGATGTCTTTGGTGTACTCCTGTATCTTAGCGATGGACTCAAGAATATCGTCGAGATATAGCGTGAGCCCCCTTGTCATAGGATTGGAACTTCTTCAGCGAGAATCCGTTTTCTGATGTGCGGCTTGATGGTTTCGTACTCGACTAAATCCACTTTGCGGCCTAAAGCTTGCTGAAGTTCCTGTTGAAGCCCAACGAAGGCGAACAATCCAATGGGCTCAGGAAGATCAACCAAAAGGTCGATATCACTGCGCCGGCGCATCTTCCCACGCACGACCGACCCGAAGACCCCAGCCTTTCTCGCGCCATAACGCCTCAAGATAGGAACAGTTTTCTCCTTTATTTCCTCGATGGTTGGTATCGCTTTCTCTTTCATAGTCACCTGCTCCCTCTTTTAACCCCTTTACACATTGACAGTATATCAAATTTTAACCAAGCAATCAAGCAAGAGAGCAAGCCTTTTAGCAAAGAGGAAAGACGTCAAAGTCGGCGCATCAGCCCAGAGGATGGTGGGCCGCTGGTACTTCCTGGTGAACGTGCTGGATTCTTACAGTCGGTATGGTGTGGCCTGAGGAGTTGGTGCTGACGATGGCAGCAGAGAAAGCGGTGAACGCGGTCAAGCAGTTCTTGGACAAGCGGGGTGGGGTCCGACCGCACCTAGTGCAGGACAACGGGAGCCAGTTTGTAGCCAAGGAATGGCGCTAGATGGTGACCTAGTTCGACCTGGTGGACATCGCTACAAATCACGCCCCCAGGCCGTCACGGCCCTGCGCCGCCGCGCCGAGAGACGCCTCCAGGCACTCCTGATGGAGGAGATGCGGATCAATCAAGACTCATAGCGATGATCAAAGAAGTCTATCTGCCAAATCGTCCATATCCCACTTGCATAGGACACCACGAAAGATGAAAATGCCTTTGCACCGGATGTTCGCCGCATCCAAGCCTTGGGATACAAAGCTGCCCTGGAGACGGCCTGAGACCGGTATTTTCGTACCAACTCAAATAGATTAAGTTCCCTTCACACTCGGCTCAGTAGTTTCCTCCCCTTATTCTGCATTCAGGAATTTCCCTTTAGTCTAGCAATGAGCGGGATATTATCCTCACCGTATAGCTGCATCGCCTTCTGTTTTTCTTCAGCGTCCATTTCGCTCAGTGCCCGTTTTGCAAGCTCAACGTCGTGATTATCCGGCACCCTCTCTTCAACCCATCTTGCATAACCACATATTTGACAAGCTATCTCAAAGTAGAAGCTGTCATAGCTGGAAACGATCATATCTTCAAAGCCACAATATGGACATTGTTCTGCCCAGACGTGCGAGCCCACAATTTGCCTCCTTCATATTTCGATACCCAGCTCCTTTTCGAGCTCAATAAGATGTTTCTTACTTCTATGAAGCTCTTCCACCTTTTCTAAATTGATGAATTTCAAACGCCCGGCAATCTCATGAAAGCTTCCCGAAAGCAGATGCCTTACTTTAGCGTCGTCTGTATTTGAAGCTACCATAAAAATATGGCTATTCCATAGGTCGAAAGCATGTTTCAGCTTGGATAGATCATGATAAAGATCGCCCTTTACGTTAACCTCAAAGACGTATGTCGGCACAGATCGCTCTACTCTCCTCCAGACAACGTCGAGTCTTCCCATGTCAAAAGGATATTCCCCTTCAGCAATATAATTTTGCAGTTTGCCAATCTCGATCAGCTTCTGCTTAATCTCCTTATGAGAGACCGGCTCTTCTAACTCTACCATAGGGCGCTCTTTAAACTTTGCGATGATCTCTTGAGCCAGCGAAGCCTCAACCTGCCGAAAGCTCAGTCCTGCTTTAAACCTTAACAGCTCAGAGGTTAGCTTCTCTGTTTCCCATTTGCCTGGCGGAAGACAATGTTCAACGTTAAACTCGAAGCGCAACGGCCATATTACCTCGTTTTTATCAAGTTCTTCAGACCAAAGCGGTTGAGTTTGGCGAAACTTCGTCCTCACGGTTCCGTATCCAATTACGCCAGCGACTGGCCGCATAGCATAGAACAAAATCACATCTCCTTCTTGCAGAGTATTCCAACGATGCCTTTGTTTCTCCCTAAAGCCCCAGATATTACCTTTTTGAAACGTCTCTTTCCAATTTTTGAGCGTCCCTACTGTCAACCAATAATTCATCTCAGCCACTCCTTCCAATTTTATAATTCTCGGCATCAACAGTCCATATCAGCTTGACGCCGCCAAAACCCTTACCTGTAATCGTCTTAATGGATATGGGTTCTCCAAACAATCTTGCATCCACTTCTGGCTCGGTGATAGGAATTTCCGTCTCTACATTTACTTCGCCACATACCCCCACTAACATTTTGGCGAGATTTCATCCGGCGTTCCCAGTACAAAAGAAGTCTTTGCTAAGCCAAAATTTGCCTGCTTGGGCGTGCCCGCCTTTATTCTATAAATACCCTCTTCCAACCTCTTTTTAGCAAATTCATAATATTCTTTTACAATTTCGAATCCTATATATTGTCTTCCCAGCATTTTACTGACTACAGCCACCTGCCCTGAACCCAAAAACGGATCCAGAACAATATCTCCCCCTTCACTTGAATATATCAATATTTTCTTGATCAATTCCGCCGGTAGTTTAGTGGGAGTCTTTTGATCGCCGTTCCAATATTCTCTTTTTATAAACCAGACATCTTCTTTATCCTCATAATGCAGACTTCTATTCTCTTTATTTTTGGCATTTTTAGCGTACCGCGCATAAGGGAAAAATTTCCTTTTTCCGTCGTTCTTACAAACATAAAGATAATGATAGTGCGAGTTGACAAATCTTCTCTTTGTCACAACCCCAAATTGATATTTCCAAATAAGATGGTTAACAGTGATAAAACCCACTTCGTCAACGGCCAGCAAAATATCTTTGAGATTGTTCCATCCCGAAAAAACATACATACTGCCGGATTCTTTTAGAATTCTATATACTTCTTTCATCCACTGGAGGGTAAACTCATAATATTTTTCCTGCGGAATTTCATTATAGCCATCTAAAACCCGAGATCGTGTCCGATTATAATTACTCCTCTTCGCCTTAAATGCTATGGCGAAGGGGGGATCGGTTATAACAAGGTCTATTGTACCATTCGGGATATATTTCATCCCCTCCAGGCAATCCATACTGTAGATCTTATTGAATTCCAATCTTTCCATGTTTCCCCCATCCTCATCAGAAACGATAGCGTATAACGTTTCCTAACCAACTGGGGCAACCGCGAGGTTGCTCTTACTCCAAACCTCCTCGCTTATGCTCCTCAAGGGCCCCCAATGGCCAAGCACTTCATTCAGGGGAACTGCCCTCATCCCCCCTGCCCCATTCTCCCTCCAGGAGAAGGGGGGATATATAGGTAGGGGCGAGGTGACCTCGCCCCTACTCCTTCGAGCGGAGCCCTAGACCCTCCAAGGAGGGGGAACCCTCCTTGACTTATCTCATTATATGGTTCTCATGCCCCGCTGTCATCAGGCCCAAGAGGGTGAATATCTCCCCAAACCCCTCCTCCGAAGGAGGATTCAAGATCGCCCTGCCTTTTGATCTCTGGGGCACATCTCCAGGTCCCAGCCAAAGGGGCTACACCGGCAACCGCAAGGGTGCCCCTACAGCCCCCTGGGAACCCCTGTTGCTCATCCTCGCCCAGCGACTTGCCGAAATCGGCCAATGTGGTATTATGTGCAGGGCTATTTGTTGAATAGCGCCTTCATCGGCAACATGCGCTCGTTAGATAGGTGATAAAAGTAGGGGCGACCGGCCGGTCGCCCCTACTGAAGGGGGTAGTATGATCCCGGTGACGCTCACCTTTGCCGAGCTGGCCTCCGCCCTGGCCATAATGATGGACTATGATGAACACGGCAAGGTGCTGCACGCCTGGCGTGTGGCCCTCGTCGCCGAGGTGCTGGCCAGAGACCTCCTCCCCAACCACCGGGCGGAGGTCTTCTACGCCGGGCTGCTGCACGATGTAGGAGGCGTGGGGGCGGCCAACCACATCATTCACTATCCCACCATCGCCGCTCAAATGGCCGATCCGATCATCCGCCATCACCCCATCCGTGGCGCCCAAATCGTCCGCTCCATCCCTGGACCCTTTCCCGGGCTGCACCTTATAGCCGATATGATTCTCGACCACCACGAGTGGTGGGATGGCAGCGGTTACCCTAACCAGAAGAAGGGCGAGGAGATTCTGGTGGGAGGGCACATCCTCCGCCTGGCCGATGACTTTGACGCTCGCCATCACTATTACCCCTCGCTGAAACTGCCCGCTGTTCTAGAGCATGCCAAGCGCAGCGGACCGGGCCACGAATTTTCGCCCGAGATGTTTGCCGTGCTCATGCGCTCTTTCGCTGAGCAGAGGGATTTCTATGAAGAATTGTTCGCTGCAGACCGCCTCCCCGACCTTCTGCAACGGGCCAGCGCTTCCCTGCCGGAGCCGGGATCCCTAAGCGGCCCCGACCTCCTGGAGAGGGCCCTGAACCTCTTTGCTGAACTAGTCGACGCCAAACACCCCTATCTGGTCGGTCACTCGCGGCGAGTCTCCGAGTTCGCCACGCAACTGGCCAGAGCGCTAGGCTTGCCTGAAGAAGAGGTGACCAAGATCAAGCTGTCTGGTTTCCTGCACGATGTGGGCAAGGTAGGCGTTCCCCGGCGAATCATCGACAAAGCCGGTCCCCTTGATGCCGCGGAATGGGCCGTGATCAAGCAACACCCCCTGCGCGGGGAGGAGATCGTCAAGTCCTTGCATGGATTTCAGGAACTGAGCCCCATCGTCAAACACGAACATGAACATTACGATGGCGGTGGTTACCCTATTGGGCTGCGGGGGGAGGAGATCCCGCTGCTCGCCCGCGTCATCGCCGTGGCTGATGCCTTCGATGCTCTCACCTCGCTCCGTCCCTATCATGCGGTACGCACCGCCCAGGCCGCCCTCCAGGTCCTTCGTGAGGAGAGCGGCCGCACCTTCGATCCAGCCATCGTCAGCGTGGCCCAGGACCTCTTCGGCCCCGCACTACCGCCTGGGTAGCGCAACAACCAAGGTCCCATCGCCCTCAGTATTCCCGTCCCATGGGTTACCTTTCCCCCCCCTCTCCTTTAGGATGGTGTCTGGATAGATCCAAATCCCCCTTCTCCCGCCAAGGGGGACGTCAAGGAGGGAGCACCCTCCTGGTCCGCCGAAGGCAGACAGTCCGCCTTCGGCGGATGCCCTAGCCTTTGATCCCCCCTTCTCCCGCCGGGGAATCAAGGAGGGGTAGGGGCACGGTTCCCGTGCCCTCATTAATGGACAAATATCAGAGGGCTCGCCCCCTACGGTTTTCGGTGATCACAGCCCAAAGGGTCTTATCCGCCTTCGGCGGACGGGAGAAGGGGGTAAGGGGGATGAGGGCCAAAATAGTTGACAATATCCCCCCAAACAGGTTATAATCACCGCAGAGCGGAGGAGTTTCTCCCCTCAAGTACAAATAGAAAGGTTGCTGCCTTGCCCAAAAGAACCTATCAACCAAAGCGCCATCCACGGCGAAGGAAACACGGCTTTCTGGCGCGGATGCGCACCAGGGCCGGACGAATGGTGCTCAAGAGGCGCCGCTTGAAGGGGCGAGAGCGCTTAACTGTTGTCTGAAAGATGGAAAGGGACCTGCCGGCCGAAGAGGTTTCGCTGGCAGAGCGAACGATAGCACCCAGTGCAAAGGCAATACCGTTTGACGAAGGATGTGGAGTACAAACAAGTGCGGAGCAGGGGGCGTTCTTGGGCTCATCCCCTGCTTGTGCTTTATGTCCTGAACAACAATTTGGGACTAAACCGCATCGGACTCTCTGTGAGCAAACGTATCGGCCACGCCGTGGTGCGCAACCGCTCTAAGCGCCGCCTCCGCGAGGCCATACGCCTGCACTGGTCAACGCTGCCAGTGGGCTGGGATTTACTCTTCATCACCCGCCCTCCCATCGCCAGCGCCTCCTTTCAGGAAATAAGCGCCGCCGTCGACCTTCTCCTACAGCGGGCGGGGTTGGTGGTCAGAGAGAAAGGTGGCACCGCTAAGCCCGTCTCTTTGGGAGTGGAACAGGGGGATAAGCCCCTTGCTGATTTCGGATAGCGCAAACGATTATGAATATGACACCAAAAAGACCCGCCCTCGCCCTGATCAGGCTCTACCAACGAACGATCTCACCCCTACTACCACCCTCCTGCCGCTTTTATCCCTCCTGTTCCCATTATGCTTACGAAGCCATCGAGAGGTATGGGCTACGACGGGGAGGTTGGTTGGCCATTAAGCGTCTTGTCCGTTGTCATCCTTTCAATCCAGGAGGATACGACCCGCTGCGTTGAGGTGGCAGGGGGAGGTTAGGGAGGCCAGGCCCCGCAACGGGATTGCATCAGGATGCAGCCAATAACCAGATTTCCTTCTCCAGCAAGGGGATAGGGGTAGTCCAGAAGGGGGCAAACCCCCTTCTGGGAGGGTTCTAGGGACCTGCCCTAGACTATATATCCCCCCTTCTCCTGGAGGGAGAAGGGGGCAGGGGGATGAGGGTATCCAAACAAGGGTCTTAGGGCTCCGCCCTAACTATTTCTCCCCCTTCTCCCGCAAGGGGATAGGGGTAGTCCAGAAGGGGGCAAACCCCCTTCTGGGAGGGTTCTAGGGACCTGCCCTAGACTATATATCCCCCCTTCTCCTGGAGGGAGAAGGGGGCAGGGGGATGAGGGCAGTTAAAACTTAAGGAGGTCTCATTTTGAATTTCGCTGATATGTGGCATATATTGGTCGTCCAGCCCCTCACCGATGGGCTGATCTACCTCTACCAACTCCTCGGCAGCTGGGGCTTGGCCATCATCGCCTTCACCTTGATCGTCAAGGTGCTGGTCTATCCTCTCACTCTCAAACAGCTCCACTCGGCCAAGGCCATGCAGGAGCTCCAACCTAAGATGCAGGAGCTCCAGAAGAAACACGGCAAAGACCGCGAGAAGCTGATGCAGGAGCAGATGCAGCTCTATAAAGAACATAAGGTCAACCCAGCCTCGGGTTGTCTGCCCCTTCTCGTGCAGATGCCGATCTGGTTTGGTCTGTACCAGGCCCTGATCAACCTGTCCCACACACCAGAGTTCGCCTCTCGGTTCCTCTGGCTACCCAGCCTGGCCCACCCCGACCCCTGGTACATCCTGCCCGTGTTGACTGGCCTCTCCCAATGGGTCACCCAAAAGATGATGACCCCCCGCAGCACAAGCACTACCGACCCTACCCAAAAGTCGATGACCCAGGCAATGCAATTCATGCCCATAATGTTCGCCATATTCGCCCTCAGCGTTCCCTCCGGCCTGGCCCTTTACTGGGTAACCACCAACGTATTCTCCTTCGTTCAACAATACTTCGCCACCGGCTGGGGTTCCCTGTTCCCCGAGCCGCAAGAGTCCCCAAAAATCGTCTCCCGGCCCACCGCCAAGCCCGAGGAACCGCTCTCACTCCTGTCCAGGGAAGCCAACCCCGCTCCACAGGTGAAGTCCATCCCCAAGGGCCAACCGCCGAGCAGCGCTGGGGAGCGAACCCAACCAAGCCGCCGCAAACGGCGACGAAGATAGGGACGTGCTCAGTCACGGGCCAGGCAGCCCGCGACTTTTTATTTAAGGAGGACCCCGTGGAAAGTTTGGAAGTCAGCGCCAAAACCGTCAAAGAAGCCATCGCCCAGGCCCTGGCCCAGCTGGGCAAAACGAGGGATGAAGTTGAGATATCCATCCTCTCCGAAGGAAGCCGAGGCATCCTGGGCATCGGCGGTGAGGACGCCCGCATCTTGGTTTCGCCTCGCCCGCAGCTGGCCGCCACCAAGGGTACCACTGAAATAGCCGAGGCAGCTAAACAGGTGGTGGAGGATCTGCTCCGCTTCATGCACGTTGCGGCCGAAGTAACCATTCGGGAGGCAGCCCCAAACAACGCCGAGGAGACGCCCCCCGTGACCCTGGATGTGAACGGCGCCGATCTGGGCATCCTTATCGGGCGCCGCGGTGAGACATTGAGCGCCTTGCAGTTTATCACCAATCTTATCGTCGGTAAACGACAGCAGCGCTGGACCAGGATCATCGTTGATGTGGAGGATTACCGCGGCCGACGGGAACGATTGTTACAAGGACTGGCCATCCGTATGGCCGAGAAGGCCGTAGCCACCGGGCAAGCGGTGGCTCTGGAGGCGATGTCCGCCTACGAGAGGCGCATCGTCCACCTCGCCCTGCACGACTATCCTCACGTGACAACCCAAAGTAGCGGACAGGGGGAGGAACGCAAGGTCATCATCTTGCCTAAGAGCAAGCCCTCCGTGGCAGCGCGAGGGGGGATCAAAAGCGATAGGACTGTCCTTCCCCCTGAGGGGGTATAACCATCGACTGCCCCGACTTTTTGGTCATCGGGCACATAACTAAAGACCTGCTCAATGATGACTATACGCTGGGCGGGACAGTGACCTATGCCGGATTGACCGCTCAACGGCTCGGACAGCGAGTGGGGATCGTCACCAGCGCTGGGCCGGATGTGAACCTGCAGGCCGCCCTGCCAGGAATAGCGATTGTCAACCGACCGGCGCCCGTCACGACAGTCTTTCATAATACCTACGGCGGAGGCCGCAGGGAGCAACGCCTTTTGAGTCGCGCCCAACCGATCGGCAGCGAGGATATCCTACCCGCATGGCGCCAGGCGAGGGTGGTTCACCTGGGACCAGTGGCCCAAGAGCTCACCCCAGAGATCGTCGAGCTCTTCCCCAGCTCCCTCATCGGAGTGACCGCCCAGGGCTGGTTGCGCGGCTGGGACAAAGAGGGACGCGTCTTTCCCACCGCATGGAGGGAGGCGGAAAGGGTATTGCCTCACGTCCAGGTCCTCTTCATTAGCGAGGACGACATCGGCAGGGATAAGCGCCTCATTCAGGCTTACCTGCCTCTGGTCCAGATACTGGTCGTCACCGCCGGGCGTTCAGGCGCTATTGTTTATTATCGAGGGGAGCGCCGTCGCCTCCCCACCTTCGTGACGCGAGAGGTAGACCCCACGGGGGCTGGCGACGCTTTCGCTGCGGCCTATCTGATCGCCCTCACTCAGGGCAACGATCCTTTCCAGGCCGCCCGCTTCGCCAACTGCGTGGCCAGCTTTGTGGTAGAACAAAAGGGTCCGGCCGGTATACCAACCTTAGCTCAGGTCAGGGCCCGCCTGGAAGAGGCTAAACAGATGGAGGGGGCTCCGCCCAAATCTTCCCCTTCTCCCAAGGGAACAAGGGGAGATCAACGAGGTGGACGCAGCCCACTACCTTTTGAGTCCGCCGAAGGCGGACGCCCTAGCCTTTAATCCCCCCTTCTCCCGCCGGGGAATCAAGGAGGTAGGGGCACGGGAACCGTGCCCTCATTAAATGGACGAGGGCGAGGGGTACGGGCGAGGTGACCTCGCCCCTACGCCCTTACAGTTTTCGGTGATCACAACCCAGAAGGGGGTTCCCCCTCCTTGTCCGCCTAAGGCGGACGCCCCAACTATTTCTCCCCCCTTCTCCCAGCGGGAGAAGGGGGGTAGGGGGATGAGGGCCAACTTGACTAGAATCTACGCCGTTGCCAACCAAAAGGGCGGTGTCGGCAAGACGACCACGGCCATCAATCTCGGCGCCTATCTGGCCGCTGCTGGGCGCAGGGTCCTCCTGGTGGACCTGGACCCTCAAGCCAACGCCACCAGCGGGCTTGGCTTTGACAAGACCGCCGTCTCTCCCTCCATCTACGAGGCCCTCCTGGGCCAGGTCGGACTGGAGTCCGTGATCGCCTTGACCAACCGCCTTGGGCTTGACCTTGCCCCTGCCGCCATCCCCCTGGCCGGGGCTGAGGTGGAGATGGTGGGGCTCCTGGCCCGCGAACAACGCCTCCACCGTGCCCTCCTCCCCATCCTGCCCCGCTACAGTTACATTCTGGTCGATTGCCCTCCTTCCCTTGGGCTGTTGACGATCAACTCACTGACCGCTGCCGAGGGGGTCATCATTCCTATCCAATGCGAATATCTCGCCCTGGAAGGCGTCGGACAGCTGGTGCATACGATTAATCTCATTAGGGACAACCTCAACCCTCGCCTCCACATCGTCGGCCTGCTCATGACGATGTACGACGCCCGTACCAACCTCTCTCAGCAGGTGGTGGAGGAGGTCTGTCGCCACTTCCCCCACCTGATCTTTAGGACGATCGTCCCCCGTAGCGTACGCCTCTCTGAGGCACCTAGCTACGGGCAGAGCATCCTCGATTATGATCCGACGTCCAAAGGAGCCTTGGCCTACCGGGCCTTGACCGAAGAGATTCTCGCCAGAGAGAAGGAGGTTGTTCGACCACAGGAGTTCTAAGAGAAGCGGGAAAGACGCGCCTGGGTAGTGCCCTGATCTCGTCTTTCGGGGGAGCCCAGGAGCAATCGCTCTCCCGGGAACCCGCCTGCTGTAGGCGTACCCATCTGGGGCAGGCAGAAGCTCAGGGCTCCACCCAAACCTGCTCCTTCTCCCAAGAGAACAAGGGGGAGGACAAACAGGGGGGCGCAGCCCACCACCCTGGGAGGGTCCTAGGGCTCCGCCCTAGACTCTATTCCCCCCTTCTCCCGCTTTGCGGGAGAAGGGGGGTAGGGGGGATGAGGGCACCAACAAAAACTATAGGAGGTGATGAGCATGAGCACACCTAAAGGGGGACTGGGTAAGGGTCTGGGGGCCCTCATCCCTCTGGCCACCCCCACCGTGACCGAGGTGAACGTCCAACACATCGGGCCCAACCCACATCAGCCACGCCAGATAACGACCAAGCAGGATTTAGAGGAGCTAGCCGCCTCGCTCCGGCAGCATGGACTGTTGCAGCCACTGGTAGTCACTCAGACGAGTGGGGAGACGGGCGAGGTTCGCTACCAGCTGATTGCTGGCGAGCGCCGCTGGCTGGCCGCCCAGCTGGCCGGTCTAACCAAGGTGCCAGTGATCATCAAGGAGGCCACCCCCCAAGAGTCCCTGCAGATGGCCCTGGTCGAGAACATCCAGCGAGCCGATCTGAACCCCCTGGAGGAGGCAGCCGCCTACTACCAGCTCAGCGAAGAGTTCGGGCTCACCCAGGAGGAGATCGCCACCAAGGTGGGGAAAAAGCGGACGAGTGTCGCTAATACCCTTCGCCTCCTTCATCTGCCCATAGAAGCGAAGGAGGCCATCTTGGCCGAACGAATCAGCGAGGGGCACGCCCGCGCCCTCCTGGGGCTGACCGACCCGGAGCAACAACGGCTCGTTCTCAGGCTGATCGAGGAGAAAGGACTCTCCGTGCGCCAGACGGAGGAATTGGTCCGCCGCTTGACCAGGGGTGGAGGCCGCCGCACAACGGTCCGCCCCCCCGAGACGCTGGCCCTGGAGGACGAGCTGCGTCGTGCCCTGGGGACTAAAGTAAGCCTCTTCCGCAGTCGCAAGGGAGGCAAGCTGGTCATTCACTTCTACTCCGAGGAGGAGCTCCAGAGCATATACGAGCGCCTCGTCGACGACCCATCACGAAACCGCTAGGGGGATACCCTCACCAGGGAGGACGCTTATTTTCACGTGAAACATAGGGGGCTGGAGAAATCTCTCCCTGCGGAGGGCTTCTCCCCTATGGCGCGCTTGGCCAGGTGCGAGGCATTGCGGCTCACTTCGTTCGCCGCAATGCCCGTGTTATTAGGCGAACTTCTGGAAATCAGAGGCGGGCTGTTCTACCCGATACTGCCAGAGTAAAAGAGTTCTAAAAATATCTCGCCCCATCGAGGATCAAATTGCCTTCCTAAGTTATTCCTGATCTCTTTCGCGGCCTCCTCAGCACTCTTTGGCGGACGATAAGGCCTGGCCGACGTCATCGCATCGTAACTGTCTGCCAGCGCCAGTATTCTGGACCCCACCGGTATCCCCTCTCCCCCTAGACTGGCTGGATAGCCCTTTCCATCGTATCTTTCATGATGATGGGCGATCACCTTAGCCACAGGCTTAAGTTTCTCGATCGGCGCCAGTATCCGCTCTCCGATAAGGGGGTGAGCCTTTATATGCTCGAATTCCTCGTCGGCTAGTCTTGCTGGTTTGTTGAGTATCATCTCCCGAATACCCACCTTGCCTATATCGTGAAGTTTGCCCGCTAAGCCTACCTCGTTGGCTTCTGGCGAAACTCCCCATATGTGCTCAGCCATCTTTACGGCTATATCACTGACGCGCAAGGAGTGCCCCTGCGTGTAACGGTCTTTAGCCTCAAGGGCTTTCACCAGACTGGCCATCGAAGCTATAAACAGGTCTTGTAGCTTCCCCGATAGTTCAGCCACCTTCTCCTCCAGGTTTTGCAGGTGCAGCGCCCTTTCTTCTTCCAGTCGGCGTTTATCTGTGATGTCTCTGGAGACCACCACTGAACCAATATAATTGCTTGCCGCATCCCTAACCGGAGCATAGGTGTTTTCGTAATACCTGCCCTGCTCTTTATCTATAACCATCCTGGTGAAAGCCCTTGTTTCTTGCCTCCTTAAGAATTGTAAGGCCCGCCCGACCCTTTCATGGGATTTTTCCGGGTGGCACAATACCACATTGCGTCCAGTTATTTGAGTCGCTGAAATACGCCTGATCTCCTCAGCCGCCCTGTTTACAAAAATGATCTCGTCACTGTCATCAACGACGACCACGCCTTCAGGCAGCTGCTCTAATACTGCCTTAAATATCTCGAGATTATTTGTGGCCATATATGTTCACCTCCGGCCATTGGTTAGGCGCTGGCCCAGGGGTCGGACTCAGCCCAGGCGGCAGCACTGCCACCGCTGGGAGTGGCTCTGCTGGCAGGTTATCCGCCGGCTGCGGAGAGGGCTCATCAGCACCTCCTCCATCGAACCCCCACTCCCACCGCTGCCCACCGCGATCCGTATACCTGATAGGGGTGCTGATCGCCCCGAAAGAGCCCAAAAGGTTGATGTCCTCTTGTTGGCCCTCATCCCCCTGCCCCCTTCTCCCAGCGGGAGAAGGGGGGATAGGTAAGCTAGGACATCCGCCGAAGGCGGATATCCGCCTTCGGCGCACCAGAAGGGGGGTTGCCCCCCTTCTGGACTACCCCCTGCTCCGGCGGGAGAGGGGGAACAAAGGCTTGGGGATACCCCTAATCCGCGGGAGAAGGGTGGATTGGATATGGGCCGCATCTCCAGACCATCCCACTAGTGGGGCTGCGCCCCACCCTGAACCTTGCCACAGCACATCTCCACCCCCGCGGGACAAAGGCTGCGCTCAGCCAGCGTTTCTCTGCTGTTGCTCTTCCTCACCCTCCAGCAACGCGTAGACCCTCTGGAGCAACGCCAGGGGACTGAAGGGCTTAACCAGGCGACCATTCGTCCCATAGCCCGCCTCATCGCCATCCCGGCTGGAAAACAGAATAACCTTTATCCCCGGGATGTTCTTCTTCAAGAGACGACAAACCTCCCCTCCGCTTAAGACAGGTAGCTCCTCCTCCAACAGGGCCAGATGGGGCTTCTCACACAAGCCCACCCGCAGAGCCTCCTCCCCATCCCCAGCGTAGAAGAGCTGGAAGTCATCCTCGCCCAGCGTAAAGCCCAGTAGCTGGCGAATGGCCAAATTGGCATCACCAATCAAAACCCTCTTCTTAATGAACACCACCCCCCTACCTCGACCGCTACATATCTCAAACCCAACAATGGATCATCCCTTCTACATAATAGATGCCTAACCTCAGCAGCGAACACTCAGGAGAGCTCCCGCTTATAACCCTCCCTTTAGAGGGGGCTTCCCCCTAGACCTCCCCCAGCGGGAGAAGGGGATCTGGCTATAGGCTGCATCCCCGGACCATCCCAGTTGACCCTCACCCCTTGCTCCCTCTCCCATCCGCCGAAGGCGGACACTCCCCATCCTCCTTCGGCGGGCTTCCAGTCCAGCGGGAGAAGGGGAAGAAAGGTCGTGTCCCACAGTCCATCCCAGCTGTGGGGCTGTGCCCCCCTTGGAACCCCCATCGTTCGACGGTCTCCCTTCCCTCTGGAGGGAGCTTCCCTCCAGAGGGAAGGACTCGCCCCTTAACCAGCCAGGCGCAGGGCCCGATAGTCGATCCCCGACCACCTCGCCCGCCGCAGCGGCGGGGAGGACGTGGTGAGCCAATCGTGCAGCTGGGCGGCGAACTGCTCCAGGCTATTGGCCCTGATGGAGGCCACCACCCCGAACTCCTCCTCAGTCAGGTCGAACCCACCAATGACCCCCTCCGCATCCTCCAGTAGCGCATCGCGGAACTGTCGATCGACGATGGCCGTACCAACGACCGCCTGTAGGCCATAGTAAGACATGCTGCCTCCTCATCGTCAGATTAGAGCCCCCTTAAGGGGGCTCATCTTCAGTCGGTCTCACCGCAGGACAAACCAACCCCTTCGGCCAGGGATACCATCCCCGCCGTGTCCGAGTCGCCCTCCGGCGAGCTCTGTACGTGGATAGGCAGGACCTCTGACTGAATTATGGCCGCTCCTGGCCGTCGGTAATCAGGTGGCTCCCTGCTCACCCCGTCGGCGGCAGCGTCCTGAGGCTCGCTTCAACCAGGCCAGCGGCGAAGAGCCACCCTGCAAGAAGACGAAGAGCCCCACCCACAGGATGAGGTCGCCCGGGCTATAGGCCCTGGAGGAAAGGATCAGGATGTCCGACAGGAACCACAACCTGGTCTGCTCCCTCAGGAGCACAATGCCCTTCGAGCCGCCCACCAGCAGCCCTACTTCGCTGGGATAGACCCGCTCCAGATGTCCAATCTGGGTCACCACCTCTGGAGTGATGGGCATAAAACCACCGTTGGCCAGCATCACCGCCAGGTTCAAGCCCAGTCCCAGAGCGATAAGCCCCATCCCCCCAAGATGGCGATTGCGCCAGAGCACCAGCAGCAAGAGGACAGAAGAAGCGCTGAAGATGAGCGCCCGTAGCTTGGCTACGCCCCCTGCCCCCAGGACGATGGGAAAGGTCAAACCGGCGGCCGGCAGCCCGTAGACCCCATAGGCCTGGATGGCCAGGGCCAGCAGGACAAGCCACCCCAGCGCAATGCGCAGGGACAGCAGACACCGCAGCCCCCCATGCCAGAGGGAAACGAGGAGCCCTACGACCACAACGGCCAGGAGCATCTCTCCTTACCCATCCAACCCGATCGCCACTGCCCCTCTCAGCCGATTATGGCCCCGGCCAATCGTTCGGCGCACCGCTGGCCAAAACCAACGCCACCAGCACCAACAGCAAATACCCCACCTGCCAATAGACCTCGCGCACCTTCCGCATCGCCTTCCTCCATATCGTTTAGTAGGGCGAAATTCTCCACCCTCCGTTTTATATTGTAAAGGCTATCTCTGAACAAACTCTGAACAAATTCTGAACAAACTCTCGCCAAACCAGTTCCAGACGCGCCTTCGCCCCATTTTGCAGGGAAGATTCAGCCGAACGAGGCTGTGAGGCGGGTGGGGCGCATGCGCCCCACCCGCCTCACAGCTATCCCCATTGGTTAACCCCAGCAATTTATCACCCTAAGGATTGCTCTCATCCACCCTAGGGATAGGCACCGTGTAACTGCGCCCCCGATCCCCCTGCGTACCCCCATCCTCAATATTGACCACTACTGCCAGCCGAGCCCCATCATTGTTCCAGATGTACGCCGACCCATCAAAGCCATCCGGCAGATTCCCATTGTTCGGCAGATAGACCAGATGGGACTTAAGCGGCTCTACCACGAACCCCTGCGTCGCCCCAGATACAGCTGTCCCGTCTCCCCAATAATAGGCGATGTACACCGTGGTCGCATAACCCATCAGATTCTGCACCGTGATCGACGACGAGATGCTGTTCGCCCCAGCCCGCTTGAACACCGTCGGGGCATAGAGGATGTTCGCCCCTATCGAGGACCCCTCATAACTCATCGTCAGACTCGTCCCGTTGAACTCATTGACGATAGCGGCCAGCGGCTGGTGCGCTGCCCACTCCGTCGTGGCCACCCCAGCCCCATTGAAACCTCCCGGTAGGTTGCTGTTAGGATTGTACAGCTGCATATCCTTGATGGGAGGAAGGGAAGCCTCATTCGGTTCATCGTAGACAGCACCATCCCCCTCCCGCCGGTATTGAACGTCCACCCAACTCTCCCGACAGCCCATGTTCTGCACCACAAAGGTGGTGCTCCAACCATAGTAGTTGTTCATGATCACTGGCGCCCGCACCGCCCGTCGTCCATCTTCACTGTTGAAACCGTCATACAGCTCAGCGATGGTGGACGGATCTAGCCGCTCGCGAGCCACCACCACAACCTGACGATTGGCATCGCTCTCCCCACTGGCCGTATAGACCACGGCCGACCCATCATAGTTGTCTGGCAAGATGGACCTCTGGTCCCGATTGAGAAAGCCATTGGGCTGGATGAGGAAAGGACCCTCCGTGTACACCTCATTGGTGAGCCGCCGGTAGTACTTGACCCAGACATTGGCCGCCTCCCTCCCAATGTTCATCACACTGAAATCCGTGCTCCAGCCACCCCAGACATTCTTCAGAATCGAAGGGAGAAAGACCTTATCCGAGCCATTGGTTATCCCCGAATACACCGTCGACTCATAGCCAGCTGCACCAGGAACACCTCCATTTACCTCCGCGGTAACAGCGACCGGGTGGTCAGATTTCACAATGGCCACGCACAAATCGGCGCTCGTGTATGCCGCTGCATCCCTGGCCTGAACGCCTCCAGGGGCAACACTGAACGACCCACTTGATCCCAACAGGCTACCCCCACCATCGTAGAATTCGATGACCACACTGGCCGCATTGAAGGCGTCCATGTTCCTGACCCGAATATAAGTATGCCAGCCCCCACCAGCCTTAACGTAGGGAAGATAAGTATAAAGAGCCGAAGCGATGTTGTTATATTGCCGTGCCTCGTAATCGGAAGTGATCTTTCTCCATCCATCTTCCTTATTCAATATCACCCTGGGGGGATTCACAGCCGCCGTCGCCTCATAGAAGATCGGGTACCCCTCTACTGGATGATAGTAGTAAAAGAGAACGACGTGAGACAAAGAAGGATCGGAGACATTCTTCAGATAGATATCACCCCGTTGGGCAGAGAAACGGTCAATCGGGGAGGATACATCGGTTAGCGTATAGGTGCTATACTTTACTGGCAACTCCCAAGCCCGCGAGACGAAGCCGGAGCAATCCACCCCTCCAGTAGCATTGCCGCCGAGCTTGCTCTGAAAGGTACCGATGCTATCGAAGCCACCCCAGTTGTAGCGCACTCCAACCTGAAGTCCCACATCGTTGGCATACCACTCATAGGAGCGGTAATCCTCAGCCGTCCAGATGGCTCGCTCCCGAGGAAGGGCTTCCGGCGCAGAGGCCTCTACGCCTTGCTCTCCAAAGCTCACCGGAAAGGAGGTAGTTACCGACGAGATTACATAAGCCAAAATACAGACAGCAACACAAACAGGTGTCGTGACGTTCATAATGCTACCATTTATCCCCCTACCTCCTCTCCCACTTTTTTATAACTGTTCTGTCCTTCGCCGGGAGGAGCTGATAAATGTCACCCCGCTCATCGACCAGGACAGCTCTCGAGGGAACGGCATAATACCTGTCGTCTATATCCACGTTGTCCAGCAACTTCCCAGCGGGGCTGTACCTCAGCACCCGTTCATCGATATCCCCTCGACCATTCCTGTCTACCTGAACCACGACGTAGATATTCCCAGCAACATCCACATCGAAGCCAGGCGTTGCCGCCACGAAGCCATCCACGGTGAGGTCTAGTCGCAACATCTTCCCATCGGCCAGGACTCTCTCTACATAACCTCCTTTCCCCGTGGCACTCCGCACCAATCTCCCCGTGAAGGTACCCGCTCGATAGAGCAACCCGTCCCGTTTCGTCCTCACCTGCTCATTCGGGGAGAACTCCCGCTGAGCATTCCCAAGGGTGATAACCATATCTGCACCGATCCCTCGGCTCTCGGCCAGCAGGTTAGCGGCGACAAGCCCGATGTGGGATATCTGTATTCGCATAGGGTGCTTATACACCAAGGATGGGGTGCCATCTGGTTCGTATCGCCTTACTGTCCAAAAGTCTGACCCGTCCAGCACATAAAGGGCCCCATCCGAGGCGACAGCCAGGTCACAGCCAAAGATAGACGGCTGGTAAACGACGCTGGACAGGAACGTTCCCTGACCTGCGTACCTGTTGATGCGATGGTTTACTGTATCCAGGATGTACACCTCCCCATCCGGTCTAACAGCGAAACTTTTTGGCCCGGCTGGACCGCCAGGTACCTCCTGGATACCAACCTCGCCAGGAGCAGATCCCCTTGGGGTGACGACCACTTCTCGGGAAATGTAAACTGACGCCCCTACTGTTGGGCTGACAGCCAGCGGCAGAGTTAGTTCCATCCCAGCCGGGGTACTCGACGGTCTGCCCGCATTCACCTGCCCAAAGACCACTACGATGACCAGCACCAGAATGGCTAACCCGCCAACCTCAAGGATACCCCTCAACAGCCTTGAACCATTGATCTTCATCGTTCCACCCCTTTACGCTACAGATGTATCCCTCCACCTTGCCCTACGACCACAACGGCCAGGAGCATCTCTCCTTACCCAGCCAACCCGATCGCCACTGCCCCTCTCAGATTATCCCCCTGGCCAATCGTTCGGCGCACCGCTGGCCAGCACCAACGCTACCAGCACCAACAGCAAATACCCCACCTGCCAATAGACCTCGCGCACCTTCCGCATCGCCTTCCTCCATATCGTTTAATAGGGCGAAACTCTCCACCCTCCGTTTATATTGTAAAGGCTACCTCTGAACAAACTCTGAACAAACCCTCGCCAAACCAGTTCTAAGCGCACCTTCGCCCCATCTTGCAGGGAAAATCCAGCCGAACGAGGATCGGATAGCCCCACCAACCTTGACGCTGGGAAGATGGGTGTAAAGATATGCTATAATTCTTAACTAGATCGTCCCGGAACAGGGTCCGTTTGGCCCAAGATCGCCTGAGCTGGGGGCCGTGGGCGGGTACAGGAAACAAAAAGAGGGGAGCGCCGATGAGTGAGATACCCAGATTCATCACCAAGATCCTGGTGCCGCCACGGCATCCCAACATCCTCCGCCGCCCGCGCCTGATCGATTTTCTCCACCAGTACGGTGACCGTCGTCTGATCATCATCTCTGCGCCAGCCGGCTACGGCAAGACGACCATGCTCATCGATTTTGCCCACGAGGTCGAGCTGCCGGTCTGCTGGTATTCGCTGGAGAGCGCTGATCAAGACCCTAAGGTGTTCCTGGAATACCTCATTGCCTCCCTGGCCCAACGCTTCCCCTCTTTCGGGCAGCGTATGCGCTCCTTCCTGCGCGAGGTCAGTGACGTTTCCCGGGAGATGAATTCGGCCATCGGACTGCTCGTCAGCGAGATACAGACGGCCATCCCCGAATATTTCTTCCTCATTTTAGACGACTACCAGAACGTGGATGCCAGTGAGGAGGTCAACACCGCCCTCGACCTTTTGCTTTATTACCTGCCGGAAAACTGCCACATCATCCTGGCCACCAGGACCCTGCCCAAACTTACCCTCTCCCGTCTGGCGGCCTATCGGCAGGTGGCCGGGTTGGGCATATCCGACCTGCGCTTCACTGCCGAGGAGATCCGTGAGCTATTGAGCCAGAACTACAAGATCATCCTCCCCCCTAAGGCCGCCGAGGAGCTGGCCAGCCATTCGGAGGGGTGGATTACAGGCATCATCCTGACCACGCATAACATGTGGCAAGGGCTGTTCGAGAGCCTGATTCGGGCGAAGGGGGCTGGCGGTCCTATCTTTGATTATCTGGCTGCCGAGGTGTACGCTCGGCAGAGTGAGGAGGTGCGGCAGTTCCTCCTGGGCTCAGCCGTGCTGCCCCAGATGAAGGCGTCGCGTTGCGATGACCTCCTGGGCAGCGCCGATTCCCAGCGCATCCTGGAGTACCTGGAAGAGAATAACCTCTTTATTATCCGCCTGGAGGGCGACTGGTATAGATATCATCACCTTTTCCAGGAGTTCCTGGAGGAGAAGCTGCGCCGTGAGGATGAGGAGCGCTTTGTAAGCTTGCACCTTAAGGCGGCGGGCATGGCCCGGGAAGGGAAGGAGTGGGAACAGGCCGTCCAGCATTACCTGCGGGCGGACCGCCCTGCGGCGGCGGCTGAACTGCTCGCGGCGGTGTCCGAAGAGATGGTCAATGCCGGTAAGTGGGAGACGCTCTTACGTCTGTCTGCCCTCCTGCCCGAGGAGTCCCTCTCCCATTGCCCGCACCTTCTCCTGCAATGGGGCAGAGCCTGCATCTATCGGGACGAGCTGGACACGGCCAATGAGCTTTTCGAGCGGGCCTATGCCTGCTTCGCCGCAGTCGCTGATAAGGTGAATATGGCCAGGTCCCTGGCCCTGAAGAGCTCTGTCCTACTGTCTAAGAGGCAATATGCGGCGTCCATCGCTGAGTGTCAAAAAGCCTTGTCCATGGTGCCTGAGGGAGCGCCAGTGGTGCTGGCCCAGGCGTACAAGAATATGGGCATGAGCCACAGCGCCCTGGGGAGGTTCAGCGAGGGGATAGAGGACCTCAAGCGGTCTCTGGATCTGTACGCCGAGGATGGCGATCTGTTCAATCTGGCGGCGGTGCAGGAGGCCCTGGGCGTGGCCAATGCCCGGCAAGGAGACTTATCTGAGGCCATCGCCTACCATCGTCAGGCCCTGCACTCCTGGGAGAAGCTGGGCAATGCCGGGGCACGGGCATTAGCCCTCAACAATTTGGGCGTGCTTTATCATCATCAGGGGCATCACAGCCGGGCCCAGGCGCTACTGGAAAATGCCCTGACCATAGCCGAGGAGGCTGGCTATCTGCGAGTAGCCGGCCTGGCCCTGTCCAGCCTGGGGGATGTGCAGCGGGACCTGGGCCAGTACCAGGGGGCGCGGCAAACTTATGAGCGGGCCCTGGAGCTGGCCAGGCGGTTAGATGATCCCTTCCTGATCACCTACTGTCTGGATGCCCTGGGCAACACCCACCGCCTGCTTGGCGACTATGCTGAAGCGGAGCAGCTGTTCCAGCAGTCCTGGCAGATAGCTCAGGAACAGGGCTCAGACTACGAGCTGGGCTTGCTCACCATCTCCCTGGGAACGCTTCTTTACGAGCGTGGGGAGAGGCAGGTGGCTATCGAGCGTTTGACTGAGGCGACGGAGCTGCTGGCCCGCAGCGGGGCGAAGCGCGAGCTGGCCCGGGCGCGTTTCCACCTGGCCCAGTCTCTTTTCTTGGATCAGCAGTTGGATGCCTCCATAGAGCAATTGAGGGAGACGCTGGATATGGTTTCGCAGCTGGGTTACGATGCCTTTCTGGTCGCTGAGGGACGGAGGGCAGGGCCCATGTTGCGCTATGCGGCCGCCAGGGGGGTCGATGGGGGGCGTTTGACCTCCCTTTTGCGGAGGATCGAGGCGGGTCAGCCCCCAGCGGCCGAATCGCGGCCGCTAAAGCCACCGCTGGGGGTGGCGCTGAAGACTGTGCCCCGGATAGAGTCCTATGCCTTCGGTGAGGCGAGGGTGTTGTTGAATGGTGAGCTCGTCAATAACTTGCGCTGGAGGATTGAGAGGGCGAAGGAGCTGTTTTTCTTTCTGCTGGCCCATCCGCGCCCTTTGCGGCGGGAGCAGGTGATGGCCGCCCTTTGGCCCGACCTGCGGGAGTCTAAGGGTAGTATCAATTTCCATTCAACGCTGTACCGCCTGCGCCAGGCCCTCTATCCGGGCGTCGTGCTCCTCCAGGAGGGACGTTATCGCCTCGATCCAGAGGGAGACCTCTGGTCTGACGTGGCCGAGTTTGAGTCCTTAATCAACGAGGCGGGGTCGCTGCCCAAGGAGGATGACCGACGGGTGGCCCTTTATGAGCGCGCCTGCGCGCTCTATCGTGGCCCCTATCTGGAGGAGTTCTACTCGGAGTGGTGCTCCACGAGACGGGAGGAGTTGGAGGAGGAATATCTGCGTGCCCTGGCCGAGCTGGCGGCCCATTATGGGTGTAAGGGTGCTTATGAGCAGAGCATCGCCCTCTGTCGGCGGATCCTGGCCGTGGATGACTATCGGGAGGAGGCGCATGCCGACCTGATGCGCTACTATGCCCTGTCTGGGGATCGCCCGGCGGCCTTGCGGCACTATCAGCGCTATGTGCGCTTCTTAGCCAAGGAGCTGAAGACGAGGCCCAGCCCCCCACTCCAGGCCCTTTATGAGGAGCTCCAGCGCTGACCCAAAAAGCAGCATGATGTTTTAAAGGATCGTAAGGTGCCGAAGGAGGGGCTTTTCGTAGAGAGGTAAGGACATGTCCAGAAACAATAGGAAAAGATGCTTCCTCGCCCTCCTGTCCCTAATCGTCGCCTTCGCCCTGCCCGACCCAGCGGCCCAGGCTGAGTACACCACAGCCACACCTCTGGCCGACTACACCATCCCCGGCGGGCACTTCTACACCCAGGCTAGCGGCGCACCCGGCCGTACGGTAGGCTTCAGCCTCACTGATGAGGCCGGCATCCCCTTCTGGAGCGAGTTTCAGCGCCTGGGAGGGGTACCGATCCTCGGCTATCCCGCCTCGCGCCGCTTTCAATGGGATGGCTTCTGGTGCCAGGCTACCCAGAAGGTGATCATGCAATGGCGACCGGAGGCAGGACAGGTCTACTTCATCAACGTTCTCAATCAGCTGAGCCGCGCCGGGCGGGACGACTGGTTGCTCTCGGCCAGAATGACGCCGAAACCAATGGATATGAGCGAGGAGTCCAACCTGACCTGGGCCCAGATCGTGCAGCGCCGTTATGCCCTTCTCGAGCCCTATCCCGCCATTAAGGCCCACTTCTTCAGCACGCCTGATCCGCTGCATATGAACGGCTTGCCCACGGCCCCCGTGGCCGATATGGGCAACGCCTACGTCCTGCGGGCCCAACGCACCATCATTCAACAATGGAAGGTCGCTGTTCCCTGGTCCAAGGCCGGACAGACAACCACAGCCAACGGCGGCGACCTGGCCAAGGAGGCCGGACTTCTCCCCCCAACAGCCATCCTCCCGGAGGAGTCACCACTCCTGATCACCTCCTCTCCGCAACCACAGCCAGACGAGGCTACCACCTCGACCATCCAGAAACTGGTGGCGGACATTCAGCCAGCCGTGGTTAAGGTTATGGCTGAGGGCAGCGGCCGGGGCAGCGGCATCATCCTCGATAAGCGAGGGTGCATCCTGACCAATTACCATGTGATCCAGAATAACCCCAACCCCACCGTAACGCTGGTCGATGGTCGCCGCTTCGACGCCCGCATTATGTACGCCGATCCCTGGACAGACCTGGCCCTGCTCAAGATCGGCGCTGCCGACCTGACCACACTCCCTCTCGGCGACTCAGCAGCGCTCCAGGTGGGGCAGTGGGTAGTAGCCCTGGGCTACACGCCCTCTCTACCCCGCGCCCCCAGTGTATCACTGGGCCGGGTGAGTGCCCTGAACAAAACGGTCATCCTTCCTGAAGGAACTTTACCCTACACCTTTATCCAACACGATGCCCCCATCTACCCCGGTCATAGCGGGGGGCCGCTCCTCAACCTCCAGGGGCAAGTGGTGGGGATCAATACGGCTGTCGTCACGCGTAAGGGGATACCACTGTCGGGGCATAGCCTATCCATCGCCAGCAACGGGGTGCGGCCGATCATCGAACAGCTGTTGGGAAGACCATGATTCCCACCCCCATGGTCAATGAACGACTTATCTGCCACATTTGGCAAGAGCAGCGCCTGGCTAAAGACAATCTCACCACCAGCAGCGGTCGCCCCTTGCAAGTCGTCTACCGCGGGCGGCGTTGCGCCAACCCTGGGCCGGATTTCCGCGATGCCCTGCTCACGCTGGACGGTTGTCACTTGCTCCATGGGGATATCGAGGTTCACGTGCGCTCCTCGGATTGGTACCGACACGGACACCATCACGATGTCCGTTATAACAAGGTCATCCTCCACGTCGTGATGTGGCCCGATGAGATGGAACCAACGCTGCGGGCCGATGGGGAGCCCGTGGCCGTATTGGCCCTGGCCGACCTCATTCCAGTCGAGGACCCGCTCCCCACGATATGGGAGGAACCAAACCCCCATGCCGCCAGGGTTCGCTCCGCGGCTTCCCTCAATGGTGAGGCCGCTGGAGCGGCCGAGGGACAAAGGCTGGGGAGGCTCCTTGAGGAGATGGGCGAGGAGAGAATGCGCCAAAGGGCCGTCGTATGCGAGGCGGAGATGACCGTCTCTGCGGCCGGTCAAGTGCTTTACGAGCGGATCATGGATGCCCTGGGCGACAGTCAAAACACCTCTCCCTTCAGGGAGCTGTCCCGCCTTCTACCCCTTAGCACCGTGGAAACGCTGCTCCGCCAGACCCCTCCCGTGCGGCGGGGTTTGGTGGCCCAGGCCCTTTTCTTAGGAGCAGCGGGCTTCCTGCCCCTCTCCAGCGAGGCCTGCCCAGGTGAGGCCAGCCCCTTATTTGCCGAGATGGTTCAAGAGTGGCAGACGAGGCTTCAGAACTGGGTGGATCAACCGTTGAGCCGCCAGACCTGGCGGATGGCTGGGGTTCGCCCGGCGAACTTTCCCCAGCGCCGCCTTGTCGCCGCGGCCCATCTCTTCGCTCAACACGCAGAGCAGGGGCTGATGGAGACGCTCCTCTCCCTCCTGAAGCAGCCGAACCCCAGGCGAGCTCAAGAGGGGCTAGAAAGGGCGCTGTTGGTCCCAAATGCGGCCACCTCTGGAGACGCTCTTCCTGGCGGGCCCGAGGCGGCCCGCCTCGGGCCCGCCAGGGCCAGGGATATCCTGATCAACACCATCCTCCCTTGGGCCTTCGCCTACGGGCAATTCGCCGCCGATGACGCCCTGACCATCAAAGCCATCGCCCTCTACCGCATCCATCCTAAGTCGGCCCCGAACGCCATCACCCGCTATATGGCCGAGGAGATCCTGGGTTTGACCGGCTCACTGATCAACTCGGCCCGCAGACAACAGGGATTGCTGCATATCTACAAGCAGTGGTGCCGGGCTAAAGCCTGCCCCGCCTGCCCCGTAACCCGAGAAAGGGGGAGTTGCCTTCTCTAACAGCGCGGCCGTGGCGACCTATCCGGACGGCTTCGGCTACAGAGATCAGCTGGCCACCGCCGGCTGATATCCACCTACCCCTTCCTGGGGCAGAGCAAGGAGTCCCCGCAGCTCCTCACCCTCCAGCGTCTCCCGCTGAATGAGCAACTCAGATAAGTGAACAAGATTATCGCGGTGAGTGGTGAGGAGCTCTTCGGCCCGCTGGCGGGCCTCCTCGATCAGGCGGTGGATCTCTTGATCGATCTCGTAGGCCACCTGATCGCTATAATTGCGCTGCTGCGCAATCTCCCGACCAAGAAAGAGCATCTCCTCCCGATGGCCAAAGGCCACGCGGCCGAGCTTCTCACTCATACCATAGCGGCAGACCATGTCCCTGGCCAGATTCGTCGCCCGCTCGATGTCGTTAGCCGCGCCGGTGCTCACTTCACCGAAGATCATCTCCTCGGCGACGGAGCCGGCCAGGGTCCAGCAGAGGGTATCTGTGAATTGCGACTTTGTCCATAACTGGCGATCCTCGGCGGGAAGGAGCCGCGTATAACCCCCCATCAGCCCGCGGGCGACGATGGTCACCTTATGCACAGGATCAGCATGGGGCAGCAAACGGGCCACCAGGGCATGTCCGATCTCATGGTAGGCCGTGATCGCCTTCTCCTTCTCACTAATGAGGCGGCTCTTGCGGGCGGGGCCGGACAAGACCCGATCGATGGCCTCCTCCAGATCCCCCCGCTCGATCTGCCGCGCACCACGGCGAGCAGCCAGAATGGCCGCTTCGTTGATGACATTCTCCAGATCGGCCCCAGAGAAGCCGGATGTCTGCTTGGCCAGCTGCTCCAGGTCAACATCGGCTGCTAGCGGTTTGCCCCGCGCATGTACCTCCAGGATAGCCTTCCGTCCACGCAGGTCTGGGCGATCAAGGATGATCTGGCGATCAAAACGGCCTGGGCGCAGCAGCGCCGGATCAAGTACATCCGGACGATTAGTGGCCGCCATAACGATAACGTTGGTATTCTTATCAAAGCCGTCCATCTCCACCAGTATTTGGTTAAGGGTTTGCTCCCGCTCGTCATGTCCACCACCGAGACCAGCGCCGCGCTGGCGACCAACAGCATCGATCTCATCGACGAAGACTATACAGGGGGCATGCGCTTTAGCCTGCTGGAACAGATCGCGCACCCGTGAGGCGCCCACCCCCACGAACATCTCCACGAACTCTGAGCCGCTGATGTTGAAGAAGGGCACTCCGGCCTCACCAGCCACCGCCCTGGCCAGCAGGGTCTTGCCCGTGCCAGGGGGGCCAACCAGTAATAATCCCTTCGGCATCCGTGCCCCCACGGCCGTGAAGCGCTCCGGATGCTTCAGAAACTCCACTATCTCCCACAACTCCTCCTTGGCCTCCTGTACCCCGGCCACATCGGCAAAGGTGGTATTCTGCAACCCTCCCACAAAGCGGCGGGCACGGCTCTTCCCAAAGGAAAAGGCCTGGTCGGTACTGTCACCCACCTGTCGCCTCGCAAAAAGAAGGAGCAGGAGAACAAGTCCACCCATGAGCAGGACGGGCAACAACATCGCCCCTAATTGTCCGTAGGTGGCCGCGGGCAATAGCCAGCCTCGTCCACCGCTGACCTCGATAGCCGGCATCTGATCCAGAGGAACCCCCGCACGCGTCAGATATTCGAGCAGGGTAAGATGAGGCTCCTTGCGCGAGAGAGCCTTGTCTCCACTCTTATAGTGAACTGTAAGGAAGTTACTATCCTCAGAAGTGGTGATCTTGGCTACCTCACCAGCCTTCACCTTCTCCACGACCGTACTGATAGGAACCTGCCCCTCCGCTGGCGCTGCGACCAGGAGGGGGAAAACAAAGATGAAGAGCAGCAGACCGAGCCCGGCGACGACGAGGGCACTATTTTCCTTAAACCAATTCTTTCCTCTCATAGCCACATTGCCTCCCGGGGCAAAACCCATCTGCCCGGCCCAGCACGTTGCGCCAGTGGCGAATGGCCCTGTCCCTCAGAACGAACCCCAGCTTTCAATGTCTCTCACTATATTATACTATGCAAGATGTATACTAGTACACCATTAGCGAGGGTGTGTCGAACAACGTGGTTCAAGGGGGCGTCCGCCTGTGGCGGACGGGAGAGGGGTCCGGGGGTGAGGGTGGCTCCTGGGGGAAGAATATGCGCTGGAGGAGGTAGACCTTGGCCAAGAGCAAGATCTGGAGGAAACTGTTTCACCTTTGTGGCGGCTCGTTCTTCCCCATCTTCGCCTTCGTCCTTCCCAAAGAGGTGTTGCTTGTCCTGCTCACCCTGGTAACTATCTTATTCCTGGGACTCGACATTGTACGGTTCGCCTTCCTCGACCTAAACCACTGGCTCTTTCGACACCTCGCTCCCCTCTTTAGGGAACGGGAACACTCCCAACTGACCGGCAGCACCTATCTGCTTCTCTCCTCGCTAGCGACATTTCTTCTCTTCGAGAGGGATATCGCCATCGTCGCCCTCCTCTTCCTGGCCGTGGGAGACCCTCTGGCTGCTCTTGTCGGGGAGCAGATGGGGCGAGGAGGCGTATTGGACAAGAGCCTGGAGGGTAGTCTGGCTTATTTTCTTTCCTCTTTGGCTCTCGGCGTTGCCCTGGCCAGGCTGGGGCTGTTTCTGAGCGTGCCGATGGTCTTCGCCGGGGCAGCGGCGGCCGCCCTTATGGAAGTACTGCCCCTCCCTACCAATGATAACCTCACTATCCCCTTGGTCAGTGCCGCGACCATGGCTCTGGTCAGGGCCATAACCACCTAACGATATAGATTATGGGCGTAGATATATTCCTCCACCTCCGGCGGCACCTGATACTTTATCGGCCGTCCTGTGGCAACGCGCTGACGCAAATCAGAAGAGGATATGCTCATCCCTGGGATGGCCAGGATTTGAATGCGTCGACTGGCGCCCGGGAGCCAGGGCTCTAGCGAGGCGACATCAAAGGTCTCGTATCCTGGGCGTGTCAGCACTACCACCCGACACATCTCTATCAGCCGCTGTGGTTCGTGCCAGGTTGGCAGCTCAACCAGGGAGTCCAGCCCAACGAGAAAACAGATCTCCGTCTCTGTCCCCAATTCCTCCTGAAGCAGCCGAACGGTATCCACACTATAATGAGGACCAGGTCGTTCCCAATCCACATATGAGAGCTGAAAGTGAGGGTTAGAGGCGATGGCCAGCGATACCATGGCTAGTCGGTCGGCCGGCGGCGATAGGACCAGTCTCTGTTTATGCGGGGGTTGTGCGGCCGGCACAAACAGGACCTCCTTCAAGGAAAGACCATGCCTTGCCTCCTCAGCCGCGACCAGGTGACCGTAATGGATTGGATCAAAGGTACCGCCGAGCACGCCGATCCTTAGCCCCTTTAAACCCATGTCATCTCCGTTCGCCCAATTATCACCGTATCGCCCGGCTTCACCCCGGCCCGTTCGAGGGCGGCCATTATGCCCATCCTGGCCAACCTTCGTTGCAACAAGGCCACCGCTTCATCGTTTTCCATATCCGTCATGGCGACCAGGCGTTCGACATCCGGCCCCTTCACCCGGAAGCCATCCCCCTCACGTTCGACCCTCCACTCCTTCTCTTGGCGAAGGGGGTGGAAGATCTTAATCTCTTCCGATTCCATCCTGCCGGCACATTCGCCTAACAATTTGACCACCTCACGAAGGACCTCCTCCACGCCCTCACCTGTAAGGGCTGAGATGGCGAAGACGGGCAGGCCATGGGCATACAGCTGTGGCTTGAGGGATGCCCACCTCGCCCGGGACAGTGGAAGATCAACCTTGTTCAGTACCAGAATCTGCGGCTTAGCCAGCAGAGCTGGGTTGAAGAGCCTCAGTTCCTGGTTGACATTTTCCAGGTCGGCCAGGGGATCAGTAGAGGTGCCATCCAAGATATGAATCAGAACCCTGGTCCGCTCGATATGCCGCAGGAAGGTATGTCCCAAGCCAACCCCGCGATGGGCCCCTTCAATCAGACCTGGGATATCAGCCAGGACGAAGCAAGTTTCATCAACGACAGTAACCCCCAGGTTAGGGGATAGGGTAGTGAAGGGATAGTCGGCGATCCTGGGACGAGCGCGACTGACCGCGGACAGGAAGGTTGACTTTCCCACATTGGGATAGCCGATGATTCCCACATCGGCGATGAGCTTAAGCTCCAAAGATAACCATCTCTCCTCACCAGCTTCGCCCTTCTCCGCTAGACGAGGAGCCTGATTCGTACTCGTCGCAAAACGGGCATTCCCCCGTCCACCCCTCCCACCCCTGGCTACAAGGACCTGTTGGCCAGGTTCGACGAGATCAGCTATAATTTCCCCCTCAAGGCGTACCACGGTGCCTGGTGGGACGGGGATGATCAGGTCCTGACCATCAGCACCATGCTTGTTTTGTCCAGATCCATGCCCACCCCGCTGGGCCTTGAAGTGCCGTCGCCGCTGAAACTCCAGCAGGGTATTCAGATGGGCATCAGCCCTAAGATAGACGTGCCCACCCTGACCACCATCACCACCATCTGGTCCGCCGAAGGGCACATATTTCTCGCGGCGAAAGCTGATGGCCCCGTTACCACCATCACCGGCTTTAACATATATTTTGGCTTCGTCAAAAGGCATTATTACTCACCCGATCTATTCTAGCATATCGGTATCTTCTATATTTAGGCCGTAGTCGTAGTATTAGTAGTGCCTTGGAAAAGGTGGAAATGGTGGATTCAGCCTTAGTCAGACGGATAGTCCTGTGGATAAGGACGGGGATACGGTGTGGAAATGTTGTTACTTCATACTGTATAGCGAGTAGGAGCGCTGAGGAAATATGAGCGCGAATTCGAGGGGTTATCCACAAAGGACTGAGGTTATCCACAGGAATCGTGGGGTTATCCACAATCTTATGTTTAGCCTGCCAGCTCCTCATGGCGGCGCCGCCGGGGCGCTAGCTCGAGGGATGGGGCGCTATAGCGCCACTATAGCAGTTTATAAGGGGAGGGCAAGGCTCTGCCTCGAAGAGTCTTCGACCCGGCCTATAATCCCCCCTTCTCCCGCAGGGAGAAGGGGGAAGGGGATGAGGGCCAACGAATCGAAGTGCTAATCTCGCCCTTGGATCAACCTTCTAGCGCCTCTGTGAATGGGCGTAAAGGCGCTCACGAATGGAGAGGACGTCCTTGCGCAGCTGAGTATCAATTTCAATCTCGCGCCGCACCTTCTCATGGCTGTGCAGGACAGTGCTGTGATCACGGCCCCCCAGCTCGCGTCCGATTTCCAGGAGGGAACAAGAGGTCTCCTCGCGCATCAAGTACATGGCTACTTGGCGAGGCAACACGATCTCCTTGCTGCGTCCCTTGCCCCGCAGTGCCCGGGGCTCAATCTGGTAGTACTCAGCCACTGCCTTGATGATCTGCTCTGGCTGGATGATCCCGTGCTTGGGGCTGACCGTCAGGTCATGAAGTGCCTCGCTGGCCACCTTGATCGTGAGGGCACGCTTATGGAGGAGGGAATAAGCGATGATGCGGTTGAGCGTTCCCTCGAGCTCACGATAATTATGCTGGGGGCGATTGGCGATGAACTGTAATACCTCACTGGAGATGGATATCTGTTGTTTCTGGGCCTTGCTTTGCAGGAAGGCCATACGTGTCTCGAAATCAGGGGGCTGAATGTCGGTTATCAGTCCCCATTCGAAACGCGAACGGAGGCGCTCCTCGAGGGTGGCCAGCAATTTGGGTGGGCGATCGCTGGAGATGACGACCTGTTTGTTGGCCTCACGAAGGGCGTTGAAGGTATGGAAGAACTCCTCCTGGGTGCTTTCTTTGCCGGCGATGAACTGGATATCGTCGATGAGCAAGACGTCGGCCCGACGGTATTGACGGCGGAAGTCGTCGGTACTGCGCTCGCGAATAGCCGTGATGAGGTCGTTAGTGAACTGTTCAGAGGTGACGTAGACCACCCTTAACCCTTTAGGGAGGGTGACGTGGGCGATGGCGTGGAGAAGGTGGGTCTTCCCCAGTCCAACGCCCCCATAGATGAAGAGGGGGTTATAGGCCCGAGCCGGGTGATTGGCCACCTTAATGCAGGCGGCGTGGGCCAGGCTGTTGCACTTACCGATGATAAACTCACTGAAGGTATAATCGGGATTAGGTGTCCAACCTCCATCCTGAGGGGGCGGCTCGGGTAGTGGTAGGGAATCCCGCTTTGTTCTGGAGGAGTGACGCGGGGGCGGAACCTCATCCTGCTCCAGTACCAGGGTTGGAGCGACCTCCTCTTGGGGTAAGAGTGAGGACTGAAGGCTTCTTGTTCTCGGCTTGGGCTGGGCAACGACGATCTTGAGATCAACAGTTTGCCCAATGATGGAGGTTAGAGTGCGCTTTATCTTTGAAAGGAAGCGGCTTTCCAGCCACTCTTTGGCGAAGGAGTTGGGAGCGCCGATGATGAAGAGCCCATCCTCATGGGAGACCACGCTTGTGTTTTTCAACCACGTCTCGTAGTTCGCCTTACTTACCTGGAGTTGTAATTCGCCGAGGACAGCCTGCCAGATTTGTTTGGCATTCATGGGTGCTTCTCTTCTCATTATTCGGGCAGTACATAAGGAGCTGACAATGGCCGATGTGGCAGAACTATAGCATTTATCCCTTCGTCCGTCAAGTATTTTGGGGCTGGTTTTTTTGGGGAAGATTAATTTCGGATATTGCCGGGGAAGCGCTGAGGGGAAACCCCTCGGCCGGACTGTTGCTGGCAGAGGTTTTCGGGCTTCGCTGTAGCCCATAATCCCCCCTTCTCCCACAGGACTGGAAGTCCGCCGAAGACGGACACTCCCCATTACGAAAGTCCCTGGTGACGATGAACACTGGACAAGAAAGGGGCAATTCTGCCATAATCTGAGAGACATTCCCCTTTTAGGAGATTTGCCAGATGGAAGGGCCCAATCACCCCCAGAAAGATAAGCTGCTCACAACGGATTTTGTGTTTATCTGTCTGGCCTCGTTCGCCTTTTTCAGCAGCTTCAATCTCCTCCTGGCTACCCTCCCTATCTACGTCCTCCATATCGGTGGGGGTGTCTTCGATGTGGGGCTGGTGACAGGCTTCTTTGCCGCTACAGCTCTGGTGAGCCGGCCATTCGTCGGTCGGGGAGTGGATGAGCGAGGTGCTAAATCCTTCCTGATTTTGGGGGCGCTCACCTTCATCATCTCCTCTTTTCTCTATAACGTAGCCACAAATATGTCGTTGCTGTTCGGGTTGCGCCTGTTGCATGGTGTCGGGCTGGGCATATTCACAACGGCGGCCAATGCCTTTGTGGCTGAGACAGCGCCTCTCACCCGCAGGGGGGAGGCGGTGGGCATCTTCGGTACCTCTGCCAACCTCGGTCAGGCTATCGGCCCGGGTCTGGGGTTGACCATAATGAACCTGTGGGGGTTTGTGCCTCTCTTTCTGGCCGCAGCTGGCCTCTCCCTGGTTTGTCTTTTGGCCGTGATGGTGATTAAGGAGGAACAGCAGTGGCGAGTCACCGCAGGCGACCTCAGCTACGGAACAAGAGGGGCGATGTTCGTCTCTGAGGCCTTCTTTCCGGCCGCCATCCTCTTGGCCTTGACGGTGACTTACGGGTGTACGATCTCCTTCCTTCCCTTGTTCGCTAAGGGCCCGGGGCCATTCAATGCGGGACTGTTCTTCATCGCTTTCGCTTTCACCATCATCATTGTGCGTACGCTATCTGGGCAGCTCTCAGATAGATACGGCCGGGCTGTGGTGATCATCCCTGGAATGGGGATAGTGGCCCTTTCCATGTTCATACTGATGACACTTACGCTGGGTCCTTCATCGTCTGTCCCGCTCCTGGCCCTGGCCGGGGTTCTTTATGGACTCGGTTTTGGCGCGACCCACCCATGCCTGATGGCCGAGGCGATCGATCGGACGAACGCGGGGAGCCGGGGTGCGGCGATGGGAACCTTCTCGGGCGCCTACGATCTGGGTGTAGCCCTGGGCGGGATGGTCCTGGGAGTAGTGCTTCAGGTCTCTAACTTCCCCCTTACCTTTGCCGCTGCCGCCATGGTGGCTGTGCTGGGGATGCTCTACTACGCAGCTGGAGCGCGTCGCCGCAATCCTTCCCCGAGGCCGACACAAAATGGGGCCCAAATTTAGCCACTTTTAGCTACCGCTGGTCACGTTCTGCTGGCTATCCCATGAACGGTACTCTTGACAACCTTCATGAGCGTTTCAGTAGTTCACGGCTGGCAGCCACCAGACCAAAACAGCCAGCTAACATCATGTCTCCATAGGGGACGGCGAGGTAGTAGCCGAGATCCCTGGCCATCTGCCGATTGGGACCGCTGACTGCTGTCAGCCGGAACCCCTGTCCCACCGTGAACTGGGGATGAATGGAACACCCATGGCCATCGTCCTGGAATACCTCCTCATTAGAGAGGGTGCCCGCGCGCAAGCGAGCGATGTAATTGGCTAGCTTGGGGGGAGTCATGCGGGCCGTATGGTGTTCGAACAGACCCCACATGCGGCGCCCCTGAAGCAAGGCACCGAGGGTGTGTTGATTGCCGATGTTAGCGATGATGACCCCCTCTTGGCTGTGGGCAGCTACGAAGGGGTCGCAGAGGGCTCCCCAGATGGCCGCTGCCCCGGTATCCATCACGATGGCGCCGGGCACCTCGGTCTGTACGGCCCGCATGCGTGTCATTCGACGGGGGGCCTCCAGATAGGCTAGTTCGGCTATCTGACCGCCTCCTTCCACGAACTCTTGCCAATAGCGAAAGCGGAAGGCGCGGTTGCTGCCTACTGGACAGTGTCCATGGTCTTGAACAGCGATGGCCGTTCTCTGCGGCAGAGCGACATCGAACAGGGCAAGTCCCTGCCGAAGGGAATCGAGGTCAACGTCGCTTAAACGAATGACCATGGCCGCAGGCGGTGCGTTCCCAACGATCCCGACTCCCATTTGGCGCACGTGTTCCAAATTATCATGGAAGGTGAGAGCTGCCTGTGCTGTGGCATAGACCTTCAACCCGGCCTGGATATGTCTGCGTATGGCCCCTGCAGAGGGACCGCCCCCCATAATGTTGCCGGTCAAGAAGATGGGCCTCCCCTGCGCCGTGGCCGCCTGGATCCTATTGGCCACAATGTTCGTTTGGGAGGGGAGAATGAGCTTCACGCAATTCTCCATTGGCCTATCGCTCTGATAAAGCAGGATGTCCTGTGTGCCACCACCCACATCTATGGCTAGCAAGGACCTCAACTCAGGCATAGTTCCCCTCCCTCGGCCAGCTCCTTCCCGTAGGCGAACAGGGCCGGTACCCCGCCGGTATGCCAGAAAACGACGGTGTTATGCGGACCGAGCTGGCCCTGGCGAATGTAAGCGATCAGTCCGGCCATGGACTTGCCGCTATAGATAGGATCAAGGAAAACCCCTTCCGTTTGGGCCAGGAGTCGAATCGCCTCGCGGCAGGAGGCAGAGACCTTCCCGTAGCCCTCGCCGACATATTCATCATCAACGATGACGTCATGGAAAGATTGTGGCCAGCCCAGCATTTGGGCCGTTTCTGTGGCCAGCGTGGTGATGGTGGTGGCCAACTCTTCCCGCCTCGGTCCGACGCTGATACCCACAATATGGACATCGATTCCAAGCCATCTGGACCCCACCTCCAGGCCAGCCTGGGTGCCCCCGGATCTTGAGGCCAGGAAAATGTAATCGGCCGATAGTCCTCGCTCGTAGAGTTGGTTATAAAGCTCCAGGGCTGCGGCCACATAGCCGAGTGCTCCGATCGGGGTGGAACCACCCACTGGTATCAGGTAGGGGCAGTGTCCTTTGTCCCGCAGCTCTGCTGCCACCGCTGTTGCTGCCTCCGTCATCTCCTGGAAGCCTTCGGCTGTTACTGTTCTTACCTCTGCTCCCAGCAGGTGATCGAGGAGGAGGTTCCCTGCGGGGGCTCGTTCCAGGTTGGGTGGCGATCCAGCCAGGACGAGGATGACCCTTAAACCTAGGCGCCGTGCTGCTGCGGCCGTCAGGCGGGCATGGTTAGATTGCAGCGCGCCGGTGGTAACGATCACATCGGCCCCTTTCTGCTGGGCGTCGGCCAGCAGAAATTCCAGCTTGCGTATTTTATTGCCTCCCAGGGCGAAGCCGTTAAGGTCGTCCCGCTTAAGGAAAAGACGTGGTCCGCCGAGTGCTTCGGCGAGGCGAGGTGCTTCCTCCAGCGGGGTTGGTAGGTTACCCAGGTGTAAACGAGGTATCTTGGTGATAAGCATCGTTACTCTCCTTTCTGGCCCTCATCCCCCTGCCCCCTTCTCCCGAAGGGAGAAGGGGGCAGGATAGCTAGGGCAGAGCTCTATCCTTCCCAGGGGGAAGGACTACCAAGGAGGGGGTGCCCTCCTTGACTTCCCCTCACCTTTGCGGGAGAAGGGGGGCAGGATAGCTAGGGCAGAGCCCTATCCGCCTTCGGCGGACTCTGCACACCCCCCATCCTGTGGGAGGAAAGGCATCCAGCTATGGGTTACATCCCCTAGTCCATCGAAGGTAGGGGCAGACCTATGCGTCCGCCCAGTTTTGGCTGTGTCCCCCAGGCCATCCCAGTCCTTCGAAGAAGGACGCCCCTTGGAAGCCCCATTGTTCGATGGTCTCATTATAGCAGGTAGCGCCAATGTGGTGTTGGTGGTAGAATGGTTTTAGCCCTGGGAAGATCCACTCTTTGGAGAAAAACGAAAGCAGGTGGCGCTGTATGCGAAAGAGCAGGATTCCCCTCTTTATTTTGATCCTATTTCTGGCCTGGCAATTGGTTATTCGCCTGGCGCGTAAGATTCACCCCTTCCCATGTCCCTTCGAGGCGACCTGGCTGCTGGAGAACCCCTTCCGCAAACGTTTCTTTGGGCCCCAAAAGATCCTGGATCATCTCGGCCTCCGCTCCGATATGCGGGTGCTGGAACTTGGTCCAGGCCCTGGCTTCTTTACTCTGGAGGCAGCCAGGCGTTTGGGTCAGGGGGGACGGCTCTATGCCCTGGATATTCAACCGCGCATGATCCGCAGGCTAAGAGAGCGACTGTCAGGATCTGGAGTGAATAACGTGGCGCTCCTGCTTGGCGATGGGATGGCCTTGCCTTTTGCCGCTGAAAGCCTGGATTTGGCCTTTCTGGTCACCGTACTGGGCGAGATTCCAGACAAGGATATGGCCCTGCAAGAGCTATATCGAGTCTTGCGCCCGGGTGGGGTGCTTTCGGTGTCGGAGATGCTTCCCGATCCAGATTACTCCTTTAGGGGTACTACTATCAGGCGCGCTGAGCGAGCCGGTTTTGAGCTATGCGGCTGTTTCGGCAACTTCTTTGCCTATACACTGAACTTCCGGAAAGGAGGAGCACGGGAGGTGTGGCATGCGTGATGTTTTGATCCTTCTTATAGGAGTCATCATCGCGGTTATACTAGTGCAATTCTTGCTACCGCTCGGCTATGGAGGGGCCACTTCCGACTACTATCCCCCACCCATCAGTTTCCTGAGGCATATTTTTCTGCCGTGGATACCGTCCAGTGAGTCGCCAGGCTATCCCTACCCAGGCAGTTCCCAACCCGCCCCTGTGCCGGATGGACCTCCCTTGTCTACGCTGCAGATGCCCAATCCCTAGCTCTGCGCGGCGCCTGAAAAACTACCGTTCGGTGCGGATCCGATAGCCGGCTTCATCGATCACCACCTCGATGGTGCCGTTTAAGTCTGTGCGGTATACCGGTGTCCCCCGCAGCTTTTCCAGCGTCTCTGGTGCCGGATGTCCAAAACGATTGTCCTTGCCCACGAGTATAATGGCTGCTTCAGGGTGTACAGCGGCCAGGAAGTTGCTGTCCAGGGCGGTGTGCCCACCCTGATGGGGCACCTTCAGGATATTGCTGCTTAGCGCTTGTCCTTTCCTGAGCAGGTAGCGCTGTCCATCCTCCTCCAGATCGCCGGCCAGTAATATGGTCGCCGCTCCCATCCGCAACCTGACAACCACCGAGTTGTTATTGGCATCAGAGGGGGTCCCGCTCAGTAGCTCCTCCCCGGGGTGGATGATCTCCAGTCTTATCCCCTGTCCCAAGGTGATCTCCTGCCCGGCCTTGGCCACGGTGCGCTTGAGTCCCTTCTCTCTGATCGCCTCCAACCAGCGTCTATAGGTGGGAGTATTATGAGGATAGCCGGAATCGAGTACCTGTTTCACCCGGTAGCGTTGCATTACAGCCAGGAGGCCAGTTATATGATCCTCGTGCGGATGGGTGGCGATCACCAGATCTATCGTTCGGTCCCAAAACGGTAGACGGCGACCCAGGGCATTGCTGATGGCCAAAGGGCTCGGTCCGCCGTCGATGAGGATCTTTTGATTGGTTGGGCTCTGGAGCAAGATTGCATCTCCCTGTCCGACGTCGAAAAAAGTGAGATGTGTCTTCCCATCCGGTAGGGCGAAGATGGCCGCCCAGGCAGTAACGATGAGGAGCAAGAGAGTGCTGAGCGTCGTCTTAAGCGACAGGTGCTGATGCTGGATTGCTGTTTGGTCACCTTTCGCTCTGCCTAGAAATGGCCTTGACCATAGCGTCCCCTGGGATGGCCCGCTGATCCCATGCGCCCGCCGCTGTACCAACATCAGAGCGGCGAGCAGAACAGCGTAATAGAGCCACCCCAAAGCGCCCGGTAGAGGGGTGAGGGAAAAGGAGGAGAATGGCAGGCGTGCGCAAAGTTCTACAATAGAAATCATATACGTAAGGTGTAGCCAGGCTATCCAGGCGAAGGGGAGGGCGAGGGGTGCCCAAAGGAGTCCAAGCAACCCCGCCGCCCCTCCCCAAAGCATTATGCCGGGGAAGGCGGGCAGAGCCAGCAAGTTAGCCAGCGGCGTGACCAGCGAGGCCTGGTAGAAGTTCAGGACGATGATTGGCAGGGTGGCTAACTGGGCGGCGAGGGTGACCGAAAGACTCTCCCGAAACCAGAGTGGAAGACGGCGAAGCCAGTCCTGTAAGAGTGGTTGAAGCAGGAGAAGTCCAGCCGTGGCTAGAAATGACAATTGGAAGGCCACGTCCCAAAGGAGAAAGGGGTTAAGGCCGGTCATCATCACCCCCGCCACCGCCAGAGCGGTGAGGGCGTCGTTGGGACGGCCATAGTAGAGAGCGCCGATGGCCAGGATGCTCATAATGGCTGCCCGCATGACCGAGGCGCTTGCTCCAACGAGGAGGGTATAGAGGACGACGCCAACGATAACGAGGAGGACGGCACGACGCCTGTTCCAGCGACCGGCTAAAGTAGCCAGCATGCCGGCGATAAGGCTGATATTGAAACCAGAGATGGCGATGATGTGACTGGTATTCGTCTGATTGAAGGCGGCCAGGAGTTCGGCCGGGATGCCTGAGCGTCTTCCCAGTAGTATTCCCTGAGCCAGGGAGGACTGCGGCTCGGGCAGTAGACTGCCCAGCACTTCAGCCAAACGGTCCTTAAGTCTATAGATCCATGCTAAAGGGGTGTACCCGCCTGGTTCGAGTCGGGTGATGTGGGGATAGCGCAGCATAGCGTATATCCCCTGTCTGGCTAGGTAGTCCCGATAGGAGAAAGACCCAATCTGCGGGGGTGTCTCCAGGCGTCCCTTGAGCTCTAAACGGTCGCCGTAACTATATGCGGGTAACCAGGGGGTGCGCACGAGCACTTCACCGGAGACGGGCAACCATTGGCCACTAGTAGATAGCTCCTCAATGGTCACCCTTAGAGTGGCCCAGCGGTCGCGAATTTCCGGTTCACTGCTAACCCATCCCCGCAGGGAGAAGACTCCTCCCTCATTGTAGTAGGCTATATGCTGTTCACCAAAGTGGGGGAGGACTGCCTGGTAGCGCCAAAGGGCGGTGAGAAGGACCAGCGCGCCTAACAAGATTAGGCGGATGTGATCGACCGGCCACCAGAGCATTAGAAGAACAAGTATGAGGGTGCCGAGAGCGAACATTCCCTCCCAGGGCAACATCAGAAAGGAACCCAGGTAGAGGCCGCTCAGCCAGGCACAGCTGAGGAAGATGAGTGGGGTAGCCGTGACCCTTCGCCATTGGTCAAGGGATATGGCGCTCATCAGCGAACAGTAATAAGGTCCTTGATCTTAGTGAAGGTGGCCTCGTTAACCAGTTTGGCGCTTCTCAGGTCATCGATGCTCTTAAAGGGGCCATGCTGCTGACGATAGCCAACAATCCTTTGGCTGGTGACCGGCCCGATGCCCGGCAGGGTGTCTAACTCCGCAGCCGTAGCTGTATTGATATCGAGGAGAGCGGCAGCGCCGGCCCCAGCGGATGCTGATGGAGAGGTTTCCGCAACCTTGGGCACGTGGATGTGGAGCTCGTCACGCAGTTTGGCGGCCAGGTTGATTTTAGCGAGGTCAGCCTCCTCTGTGACGCCACCAGCGGCGATGAGCGCGTCTTCGATGCGTTCATTTTCCCGCAGCACGTAGACGCCGGGCTCCTTTACCGCGCCGGTGACGTAGACCTTGATCTCCTTGCTTAGGGGCCCCTTTGTTGGGGTAGCAATCTCGATGGCGACCGGGGTTGGGCGACGGATGAACCAGACCCCGGCGCTGATCAGGAGGATAGCCACGAGGGCCAGGGTTAAGGGTCCACGGTACCGCTCCAGCCATAGCTTCATATGGCGTCTCCTTCGGCGATCGAATAACGAGATCTCGGACGCTGTGCCAGCCAGAATGACCTTTTGGGCGTTATTCTAACATGCTCAGATAAAAATGTGGAGATGCGCCTGGCCTGTCAGGGTAATAGCTTACAGGATCCACCGCTCCGGCGATCGGTGCGCCCGCCTGGGCGAAGGGGTCGGCGTAGTTGACAAGCCCACAGTCAGCGACTATCATGCGGCTGGGGGATGGTATCGCACCGTGGGCAGGGCTACCTTGAACCACCTGTGGGGGAGATATTCGACGCTCTCACCTAAGGAGACATGTCGATGATTCGCTATCGCCTCGGCTGGCTGATCCTATTCTTACTGATCACTTTGGTGCTTGGGCTGAGCTCGATTGGCTGTGTCAAGATGACGGAGGTTGCGAACCAACCCACCCCAGAGGGATCGCTCATGCTGTCGAGGCCAGTGCCAAGGGATGAGTGGCACGATGTAAGCATCATCAGCCTCGATTTTGATCCAGCCTTGAAGAGTGGTAGCCTATCGCAGACTACCATTACAAGGTCCTCTTTATTGGCCGCCGTCGAGAATAAAGGCACCCAGACGGAAAGGAATTTGACCGTTGAGGTCAGGGTTAGCGGCGAGGCCAATGGTGATACCCTGTTGACGAGAAGTCAAACGATTGACCTTTTAGCTGCGGGTGAGGTTAAGGTAGTGAGGTTCGGTAGTTTTGAAGATATTCCGCCCAGGGCAGACTACTTTGTTCAGGTGCGTGTTCTACCGGTCAGCGCTGAGGTTGATCTAACCAATAATCAAAAGACGTTGCACATACGCGTTGGCTATTAAACTAGAGGGGACCTAACGATAAGGCGGGGATCAGGGGAATAAGCGGCCCACTGGGCTGATTCCATTGATCCCCCTTCGTTTGAGGGGAGTGGCTATAGCTGATGGGGATAATGATGAAATTGGGGAGGATCATCTTTGTGCTCTGCCTACCGCTCTTCCTGATCTCCAGCAATGTGCGTTGGCTAGCCCTGAACCAGAACTACTACGAGGCTACCCAGGCCAAATACGCTGTAAGCGAGCATAGCGGGCTCTCCCAGTGGCAGATAAGCGCCGCCAATAAGGCCCTGATCGCTTTCTTTCAAACCCCCTCAGATACCCTGCCCCAACAACTGCAGTCCAATGGCCTCAGTCCTTCTTTCTTTAAGCCCCGTGAGGTAGCTCATTTATTTGACGTTCGATCCCTAATCTATAAGATAGGCGATGTTCAGCTCGTCTCTGCTCTTTATCTCGTCCTTTTTCTCCTGGTTGGCTATTGGGTCCCTCGCTCCCAGCCCATCCGCCGGACGGCCAGCAACCTGCTCCTGGGTAGCGGGGTCACTGTTCTGACCCTCCTGGCCGTTTATGTCTTCTCCTTGATAGACTTTGGGGGATTGTTCCGACAATTCCATTTGCTCTCCTTTCGCAACGATTATTGGCTGCTCGATCCCAACACGGACAATTTGATCAAAATGTTTCCCGAGGAGTTCTGGATGGACGCTGTGCGAACATTGGCCCTGCTCTGCAGCGGTGAATCCCTAGCCCTCGGAGGGTTAGCTGGAGGAGTTCTCTTGTGGGTAAAACGACGTTAAGCAAAGGGACCATTATCCTCACCCTGTTTGGCTTGTTGCTGGGCTTGCTCCTGAGTGCCCAGTGGCAGGCGCGGCCGCCCAGCGTGGCCATATCTGCTCAGCCTCGACCAGAGGTGATGAGCACCATACAACGTCTTGAGACGGAGCAGGCTGAGCTAAAGAAGCAGATCACCCAGCTGCGGGCCCAAATCACTGCCCAGCAGCAACAAGCCGCAACCGAGAAGGAAACCCTCAGCGAAATTCGACAAGCCTTGGAGAGGGAGCGGATGGCGGCTGGAATGGTCGCTGTGAAGGGGCCAGGCTTGAGGATCACGCTGGACGATAGTGCTAGCAAGACTATACCGGCCAATGAGGATCCATCGCTCTACTTGGTACATGAATATGATCTGCGCGATGTCGTCAACCTCTTCTGGTCGGCAGGAGCCGAGGTGATTTCCCTGAATGGGGAGCGAATGGTGGCCATCACCTCTATCTATTGTGTGGGGAGCACCATTATGGTCAATAATACGAGACTTTCCCCACCCTATGATCTGCTGGCTATCGGTGATGCGGAGGCGATGGAGTCCGCCTTGAACGATTCAGCCAACCTGAAAACCCTGAAGACTAGGGCAAAGGTCTATGGGGTCCAATTCAAAGCATCTAGGGCGAGGGAGTTGAACATCCCAGCCTATAACGGCAGTATAGTGTTGAACTACGTCAGGTTGAGTAGCAGACGGTGAACCTGCGATGAGGTCCAGATCAAGTATCATCTCGCTAACTCTTGTCTGCTTCCTTCTCGGCCTCATGCTGGCGATGCAGTTTCACGCTCAGGGCAAGATCGCCCGATCTGCTGGCATAGTCACGGCCAGTGATCAGGCGATAATCATCAGCAACTTGTACGACAGCAACATGGCCCTGCGTCGGGAGGTGAGCGACCTCACCAGCCAGCTGGAGCGATATGAGCGCTCTATAGAGAGAAGTGATTTAACCATTATGGCTGAAGAGCTGAATCAGTTACGCCTGATCAATGGGTTAAGCGAGGTGAGTGGCTTAGTTACAGCGATTTTCATCTCCGGCGAGCTGCGAGCGGAGGAGCTACAGGATTTAATTAATGAGCTGCGCAATGCTGGGGCAGAGGCGATCGCCATCAATGAGCAGCGTATCGGGGTGCGCACGGCCGTAGTCAAGGATAAGATTGGTCTCCGCGTCAATGATGTCTCGATCACCCCTCCCTACGTCTTCAAGGCGATCGGTCGCCCCGAAACGTTGGAGCGAGCCCTCACCCGCAAAGGGGGCTTGGTGGGGCTCATCCAGGCAGCCAATCCGGAGATGAAAATCGCTGTAACTAAGCGAACTTATTTAGTATTACCCCTTTATCGCCCCGGTTATGAATGGAGATTTGCCAGACCGGCCGGTCGACAGTGAGCCAACCTGGCGAACCGGTTACTCCCCGCCGGGGCAAGGGAGGGGTCAAGAAGGCGCAGTAGGGGCACGTGGCCACGTGCCCCTATCCCTGGAGAATTCCAGGGCTGTGCCTCGAAGAGTCTTCGACCTAACTATCCCCCCGCAGCAGCAAAGGGGGTCAAGGAGGGAGGGCGCAGCCCCACAACCTGGAGTGAATCGAGATACAGCCTGGATCCGATCCCCCCTTCTCCCGCAGTAAGGGGTGGTCAAGGAGGGAGGGCGCAGCCCCACTACTTGGAGTGAGTCGGGATACAGCCTAGATCCGATCCCCCCTTCTCCCGCTGGGGGTAGTTCAGAAGGGGGCAAACCCCCTCCTTGGAGGGTTCTAGGGCTCCGCCCTAGGCTCTATTCCCCCTTCTCCCGCTGGGGGTAGTCCAGAAGGGGGCAAACCCCCTCCTTGGAGGGTTCTAGGGCTCCGCCCTAGGCTCTATTCCCCCTTCTCCCGCTGGGGGTAGTCCAGAAGGGGGCAAACCCCCTTCTGGGAGGGTTCTAGGGCTCCGCCCTAGGCTCTATTCCCCCTTCTCCCGCGGAGCGGGAGAAGGGGGGCAAGGGGGGATGAGGGAACCCTCAGAGATAGGGCGTTGCATCCTGGAAGGTCCAGCTGGCGATCTTCAGGGCTGGTACACGCGCCGAGGACAGCCCGCTAGGGTCCCGTTGTAACTTGGTGGTCTTTCCGATCATCTGGACGTTGCTCAAAGCCTCGAGGTAACTTTGGGTAAAGCGCAGGTTCCTGAGGGGACGGGTCACCTCGCCATTTTCGATGAGAAAGGTGCCATCCCTGGTCATACCCGTGATGATCACCTGTAAAGGGTGTACGGGACGGGTGTACCAGAAGCGCGTCACCCAGATCCCCTTTCGGGTGGATGCGATCATATTTTCCTTGCTTGCCTCACCAGCCTGCATAAACATATTCATGGGATAGGGTCCCCAAGTATTAGGAGCCGGCAGAGCGTGCCCGGTGGAGCGCTTGCCCTCCTTCGTTGCCGTATATGAGTCATAAACAACGGCTTGAGCGATGCCCCCCCGAATCATATCTACCCGCCCTTTGGGCACTCCTTCATAATCGAAGGGGAGAGGAAAGCCACTTCTATCCAACCCATCATCCCAGATGGAGATGTTCGCTCCCACGATCCTTTGTCCAAATTTGCCCTTCATAAAGCTCCGCTCTTCCTGCATGGCCGAGGCACTAAAGCCACAATAGGCTAACATATCCAGGATGTCCAACGTGGCGTACTCTTCGAGAATTACTTCATATTCCCCAGGGGGAATGGTGGTTGGATTCCGCCCACGCAGGGCTTTGGCGATGGCCTCCTTAGCTAAGGCTTCAGCATCGATGTCGGCCACGTCTAGCGAGGAGAGGTCAGCATAGCCGGAGGAGGTATCAGACATAATTACTGTATTAATGTCGGCTACCGTACCGCAATGGTAGGCCCGCACGCCGAGGGAGTTGGCCACGGCAATCTCATATCTGGCCGTGGCAAAAGACCCCGCGGCATTCAGCCCATTCTCGCTGGATAATCGGCAGATGGTGCCAACGATCCTGGCTCGTTGTTCCGGCTGATATTCGGCTGTGCGACGGACGAAAGCGTTGACCTTTGTTATAGGTGCTGGGGCAGGCAGCGATGCGAAATCAGGATTCTCCTCCTGAAGTTGAGTGATAATGGTAGCCGTCTCAACCACTTTGCGTATTCCCTCTTGGCTAAGGTCGTTAGTGGAGGCGACCCCCACCCTTTTCCCCAATACCAGACGGAGGCGCAGCCCCATGTTACTCTCGGCCACATTTTGATGGATATAGGAGTTGGCGAATCTGGTCAGCTGAGAATTATTGCCTAACAAGACGACCTCTACCTGGTCGCCTTTTGTCTGGGTCAGAACACGCTCCAGGAGACGTAAAGCCCTTTCCTCGCCTAACATCGCTATTTCCTCCTTTCTTGACCCCCAAACCCCGCCTGCGGCGGGCAGGCCAGCAGAATCCGCCTTCGGGCTTTTTGCCCTTCCTGTGGAAGGAGGGCACATCCGAAAGACCCCTGCCAAAGGGTCCTTGTCCCGCTGCACACCCACATCCTGCGGGAGAATTGACCCTTAGGTAGTTTTGTCGTAAAATAGAATTTAGAAACACCATATCACGAGGGATATTCCGTGCCTATTTACGAATTCTGCTGTGGCGATTGTCATTACAAATTCGAGCTGCTCCGCAGCCTGGAGCACAGTAGCGATGCAGCCACCTGCCCGCGCTGCGGCGGTGAAGTGAAACGGCTCCTTTCAACCTTCGCCTCTTTCAGCAAGGGCGAGGGTGGAGAGACGAAGTCGCTGGGCAACAGCAGTTGCGCCACTTGCTCTGCCACCAGCTGTGCCACCTGCCGTTGATGACCCCACTTGCTCCAGCCTGATTTGCCACCTCTAGAGCGCCAGTCCCTTGCCGGGCGTCCTGCGCGTTTTCGTTGGTCTGTACCCTCATCCCCCCTTGCCCCCCTTCTCCCGCTCCGCGGGAGAAGGGGGGAATAGAGTCTAGGGCGGAGCCCTAGAACCCTCCCAGAAGGGGGTTTGCCCCCTTCTGAACTACCCCCAGCGGGAGAAGGGGAGATCGGATCTAGGCTGTATCCCGACTCACTCCAAGTAGTGGGGCTGCGCCCTCCCTCCTTGACCACCCCTTGCTGCGGGAGAAGGGGGGATTGGATCTAGGCTGTATCTCGATTCACTCCAGGTTGTGGGGCTGCGCCCTCCCTCCTTGACCCCCTGAGTGCTAACCCTTCATTAAGCCCACGCGGACGCTGCGGAACCTGGCGGGAGCGGTACCGTGACCAACGTGGGCCGACTGCAGCGGCTGCCCCTTCCCACAATTGGGGGTGCCCCAAATCCGCCAGTAATCAGCGTTGCAGATGGCATCACAGCTGGCCCAAAATTGGGGGGTAATGCCGGTGTAAGTGGCATTCTTCAATATTGCCCCCAACTTGCCCTTTTTGATCTCCCAGGCAATCTCTGTTCCAAACTGAAAGTTCAGTCGCTTGTCATCAATGCTCCAGCTCTTATTTGTTTGCATGTAGATGCCTTCTTCCGTATCAGCCAGCAAGTCATCCCAGCCCCAGTCCTCAGGTTCAAGGTTAATATTAGTCATGCGGATGATAGGGATGCGGTTCCAGCCATCTGCCCGCGCCGCACCGTTGCTTGTCTGTCCAAGCAAGGTGGCCGTTTCACGAGAGGTCAGATAGCCCACAAAGAGACCCTCGCGGACAATTGGGGAGCGTTGCGCCGGTGTCCCCTCATCGTCGTAGCCAAAGGTACCTAAGCCGCCCGGGATAGTGGCATCAGCAGTGATGTTGACAATCTCTGAGCCGTAGCGAAAGGTCCCCAACTTGTCCACGGTCAAGAAGCTCGTGCCGGCGTAATCGGCCTCGGTCCCCAGGACACGGTCAAGCTCCACCGGATGGCCACACGACTCATGCAACTGGAGAGCCAATTGGGTAGGGTCAAGGATGATTGTCGTGATGACATCGCTGGGACACTGCTTGGCCGTAAGCAGTTGTACCGCTTCCTCGGCGATGCGTGGTGCATTCTGCAAGAGGTGCATCTCCTCGATGAACTCGTACCCGGCTGTGCCCTGGTGACGGGCGAAGGAATTAGGATAGCTGCGTTTTTGGACATCGCCATTGCCGACGGCAGTGGCCTCGATCCCGGCACCAGTCTCGATTATCTCCTGTTCGATATAGCTTCCTTCAGTGCTGGCAAAGGTCTTTATCTCCCGAACCAGGCCGATGCTTCCCCGCGTCACCTTAATCCCCTTTATGCGGCGCATCGCCGCATCGGCCGCCAGGAGGAGTTCAATCTTGCGTTCGATGGGAACGGAGAAAGGATCGATCTTTACCAGTGTACGATAGTTATCTATCATCTTACGAGGGGGGCCCAGGTTAACCTCTTGACGTTTCAGTTGACTGCTGGCCTTAGCGATGCGAATGGCGAGAGATGTGCGACGATCTATCTCCAAAGGTGTAACCTTGGAGCTGCTGGCGAAGCCCCAGGCCTCAGCGACGATTACCCGTATGCCGAAGCCGTAGTCCTCGTCCATAGCTAAGGCTTCAACCTTACCATTCTTGACCACGATGGTCTGGTATTGCCGGTGGACTATCCTGACATCGGCGTAGCTGGCTCCTTGGACCTGGGCTAGATTTAAAGCACGCTCGCAAAGAGCCCTCACTTAAGACCTCCTCATAGTTGGTTTGTGCCCTCAACCCCCCTTTCCCCCCTTCTCCCGCAAAGCGGGAGAAGGGGGGAATAGAGCCTAGGGCGGAGCCCTAGAACCCTCCCAGAAGGGGGTTTGCCCCCTTCTGAACTACCCCCAGCGGGAGAAGGGGGGATTGGATCTAGGCTGTATCTCGATTCACTCCAGGTTGTGGGGCTGCGCCCTCCCTCCTTGACCACCCCTTACTCCGGCGGGAGAAGGGGGGTGAGAAGTTTTGGGGATACCCCAAACCCCAGCAGAGGGGCGAAGCCCCTCTCTGCACCCCCCATCCGGTGGGAGAAGGGGGTTCCCCTTTACCCCTTGTTAAGGGGAATGGGGTCTGCCCTTACTACCCCCTTGGTAAGGGAGAAAGGGTAGCTAGGGCGGAACCCTGGAGCCCCTTGACCTCCACTCAGGACGCTGGGAATCCCCGCCGGGCGGCTTCCTCCAGGATGGCCGCTGTGCTGCTGGTCCCGATGCGTGTGGCACCGGCGGCAACCATTTGTTGCAGGTCATCCAGGGTGCGAATGCCGCCTGCGGCCTTGATACCTAGCGCTGGCCCAGCGATGGAGCGCAGCAAGCGGACATCTTCGACCGTGGCTCCGGCCGTCCCGAAGCCGGTGGATGTCTTGACGAAGGCGGCGCCCTCATCCCGGATCAGCAAGCAGAGCCTCCGCTTCTCCTCTTCAGTAAGATAACATATCTCCAGGATGACCTTCACTGGAACATTACGCTCTCTCGCCGCGACTACGACTGCTCGAATATCTTGTCGCACAGCCTCCCAGTCGCCAGATTTCACTGCCCCAATATTGCAGACCATATCGATCTCGGCTGCCCCTTGCTCCATGGCCAGGATGGCCTCGTAGCTCTTTACCTGGCTCAGCTGCCCACCGTGCAGGAAGCCTATGACGGTGCTGACCTGCACCGTTGAGTTTTTTAGTAACTCGTAGGCCTGAGGTACGTAGTAGGGCTTAACGCAAACGGTGGCTACCTGAAAACGCCGGGCCAGGGCGCAGCCCTCCTCCACCTCCCGTCCGGTCGCCGTTGGCTGTAGGATAGCGTGATCGATCATCTTGGCCATAGCCGCAAGGGAAAGGTCCATCGGTGTTCATCCCCTCCTTAGTTCATTCTGGAGAAGTTCCCTTTCAACAGGCTAGCAGTCCAGGCGAGATTCCCCGCTGGTGCTCTGTCGGTCTTTCGCAGTCACCGCTATTATACGTTACCTAAGGGTAAAGTTGAAGCTGTGCGTTGGGTTGCGGACCGTTGCTACGAGGAGAGTTTGACAAGATATCTGTCTAGACTATAATAACCAGTAGGTACTGTTCTTGGCCGACTAGAAACGAGGAGAGCTACGTTTCCAATGCAACCAATCGCTGAGCCTGTAGCCAGGCTCATCGAAGAGCTCAACAAATTGCCCAGTATCGGACCGAAGACGGCTCAACGGCTAACCTTCTTCCTCCTGCGTATGCCGGCAGAGCAAGCCAGAAGCTTGGCCGAGGCGATCCTGGATGTCAAAGAGAGGATCATCTTCTGTTCGGTATGCTTCAATATCACTGAGGAGAACCCCTGCTCAATCTGTCAGGGTCGTGGCCGCGATCGAACCAAGATCTGCGTAGTGGAAGAGCCCTTGGACGTCTTAGCCATCGAGCGGACACGAGAATATATGGGGCTATACCATGTATTACATGGGGCCATCTCTCCTATGGAGGGGATAGGGCCCGAAGAATTAAAGATAAAGGAACTTCTCCAGCGTCTGCGCTCCAGCCAGGTAGAGGAAGTCATCCTGGCCACCAACCCGAACCTTGAGGGTGAGGCAACGGCTACCTACATAGCCCGCCTGATCCAACCCTTGGGGATTCGAGTGACCCGCTTAGCCCGTGGCTTGCCCATAGGAGGAGACCTCGAATACGCCGATGAGGTTACCCTCACCCGTGCCCTGGAAGGGCGTCGCGAGATCTAGGGCACTTCCTGAGGATGAGGAAAAGGAACTCCCGCTGTATCGTATAGCATCCGTGCCGTTGCATTCCGAGCGCACTCATACGGGCTAGAATCGTCTTCTCCTTCTCCAGATGAGCATAGCGAGCCAGTATATCCGTGACCCTTAGAGACAACTGCATGGGAATTCTCTTGGCTGAGAGGGGTTCAAAGCCTGCCGTCTGTCCACAGAGAGCCAGGGTGGGCAGATCCTCCAGGTATACCGGGGCGTGTCCCTCCATGGCGCTGCAAATAAGCTCATTCCGCAACCATCCCATCCAGCCATCGTTGGGTGAGTAGTCGGCCAGGAAGAACAATGCCCCATCTTCGAGCACCCGATGCGCTTCCCGAAAGAAGGCGTCCTTTTCGGCATAGTCACTGATGACAAAGAGGCACATGGCTGCGGCGAAGGCCTTATCGGCGAAGGGTAAGGCAAAGAGGTCGGCGAGGACGACGTGGTTCAGGCGCCGGCGAGCCTTCTGTATCATACTCACGGTGAAATCTACTCCGATGACCTTGCGCTTCAGCATAGCCCCAGGCAGTCCCGGTCCGCAGCCGAGGTCGAGAATTATGCCAGCCGTATCCCCCAACGTGGCCTCGATACGTCTGACGATCTCCTCAAGTCCAGGCAGACGCCAGGAATAGTAGTTGTCGATGGCCTCGGCCCGTCCCTCCCAATATGATCTTAGCTCTGGAGACTGCTTGCTCATCCTTGATTCTTTATCTGTAGGTGCCGCAAGTACACTTAATGATCGCCTCTATTCTACAACCTTTTGGGGGATCATTACTAAAATTTTAAGGATTGGGCTCTATGGAGGTGTAACATCATCTCTTTAGCGGCAGTACGAGCAAGTGCTAGTCGCACTCGGTATTTGGGCCGAGTGGGGATTGAAACTCAACCAATGTGCTATACTACGAAAGAAGGAAATGTCGCACTCGGTCTTTGGGCCGAGTGGGGATTGAAACAAGATATGCTAGGGCTTCTTCTTAACAACCGCTACCGCATCCTGGAAAAGATCGGTGAGGGAGGCATGGCCCGGGTCTATCGAGGCGAGGATACCCTCCTGGAACGCCCCGTGGCCATCAAGGTACTGCGGGAAGAGTATGCTCGCGATGCGGACTTCCTCGCTCGCTTCCAACGTGAGGCCCGGGCTGCGGCTGGCTTAACTCATCCTAATATCGTCGCTGTTTACGACGTCGGAACGGCCGGCCCATACAACTATATCGTCATGGAGTACGTTGAGGGGCACAGCCTCAAGGAGCTAATCCTTAGAGAGGCGCCATTGACCAGTGCCCGCGCCATTGACATCGCCCTGCAGATCCTGGCCGCGCTTGGCTTCGCTCACCACAAGGGGCTCATCCACCGCGATATCAAGCCCCAGAACGTCCTCCTGACGACCGATGGCCAGGTCAAGGTGACCGATTTCGGTCTCGCCCGAGCGGCCGCCGCCTCTCAGTTGACGGAGACCGGCGTCATCCTCGGCACCGTGCACTACTGTGCCCCTGAGCAGGCGCTGGGCAAGGAGACGACCCCAGCCAGCGACCTTTACGCCTTCGGCGTAGTCCTCTATGAGATGCTCACAGGCAAACTGCCCTTCGATAGCGATAACGCCCTGGGCATAGCCTTAAAACACGTCCAGGAGGAGCCACTCCCACCACGCCGCTTGAACCCCTACCTTCCCCTCCCGCTAGAGGCGATCATCTTGAAGTCATTGCGTAAGGATCCCAGCCGCCGCTATGGGATGGCCGAGGAGATGGCCCAGGACCTGCAAAGCTATAAGCAGTTGGGCGAGCAATTCACCGTACCGCTGGCGCCTCTGCCTGGACACGGTCCGGCCACCGCTGCCAGACGATCTAGACTTAGCCCCATGGCCATCGCCCTGGCCATCCTGGTCCTGGGACTGTTCCTCGCCCTGATCCCCTCAGGGCTCTTGCTTTATCGCTCCTATCTGTACCCCCGCTTACAAACGGGATTAGCCAACCTCATCGCCAGACCAATGCCCACCCCCACCCCAACCCCCACTGCCGTACCCATGGCGACCGTTCCCAAACTGGTTGGCCTTACCTACGATCAAGCCAAACAGGAGCTGGCCAGGCGCGGTCTTGATCTTGCTGTCAAAGACGAGCAGTACAGCAGTGAGTACCCGCTAGCCACCATCATCTGGCAGTCCATCGCTCCTGAAACAACCGTGCCGCCGCGCAGCACCATCGAGATCATCCTCAGCAAGGGACCAGCCACGGTGAGCGTACCCAGTGTGATCGACTATCTTGCCTCAGGTGCTAAGGAGAGGCTGGAGAGGCTTGGGCTACGGACGGAGATAAAGGAGGAATGGAACAGCCAGGTAGCGGCCGGTGTAGTCTTTGGGCAGGATCCTCCAGCAAACACGATGGTGAAGGTCGGCTCGCTCGTCGTCCTCCGTGTCAGCAAAGGCAAGGAACTGGTCCGCGTGCCCCTGGTGGTTGGGCTTCCGGAGGCCGAAGCTCGTCAAATCATCGAAAAGGCACGCCTCAGAAATACCTGGCCCAATTACCAGGGACCGGGTGATGTACCGGAGAGCGACCTCAAGAAAGTGCCGGTTGGTCACGTCCTTAGCCAAACGCCAGCGGCTGGCACACTGGTCGAACCGGGCACAACGGTTTACCTGGCCATCCGCAAACCCTAAATCTGCGCCCTCGCCCCTTGTATCCTCCCATCCTCCCTAGATTGATCCCGCAAACCCCGCCAGTAGCAGGCATCACAAATGGCCGCATAGTACAGGCGAGTAAATTTCCGCGGCAGCACAGCCTCCAGCGCTGGCCGAAGCGCATCAGCAGCATGAATCAAGCCCCGGGTAGACGGGAGAGAATGGATCAACACCCCACCAACGATACCAGTCCAGCGTCGCTGAAATGGCTGAACAGATGTACCACAAACCAGGCGATAGCATACAGACCGAAGGTTTCCGGGCCCAGGAGGCGCGCCAGGATCACGCCGGAGGCAAGCGTGAGGAAGCGAACCAACCCCTCGCGCAGGGCGAACGCACCCACGCCGAGGCTGGCCCGTCGCCGGATAAGCTGAAGATCGTACGGCGAATCCTGTGCGGACGTCTCCACCTCGCTCAACCAGGTGTGGCTCGGGTGGTGATCTCACGGGGTACCCGAGCCAATATCTCAGAGACTACCTCGTAATTGATCGTCCCCAGCCTCCTGGCCACCTCCTCAACAGTGATGCTCTCATGCCCTTGTTCACCGATAAGAACCACTTCATCGCCCTGGCGCACATTAGGGATGTCGGTTACATCGATCATGCACATATCCATGCACACGGTGCCCACGATGGGTGCCCTTTGACCACGCACCAGCACCTCGCCCCAATGGTTCGGAGCCCTGCGGAAGCCATCGCCGTAGCCCACTGGCAGCACGGCGATGACCGATGGCCGAGTGGTAACATAAGTACAGCCGTAACTGATACAGCTGCCGGCTGGCAAATGTTTCACCTGAGCCACCTGGGTTTTGAAGGAAAGAGCCCGCTTGAAATCGGGCGGACACCTCACCTCGCTGGAGGGATCAAGCCCATACATGGCGATCCCCAGGCGCACCAGGTTAAAATGGGACTGCGGCCGCGTCAGGATGGCCGCACTGTTGGCCGCATGCACATAGCGAACGACAATGCCTCTGTCCGCCAGTTGGCGCAGCACTTTCTCGAACTGGGCCAGCTGGTACAGGGTGTACGGGTCATCCCTGACATCAGCCTTAGCGAAGTGGGTGAAGATTCCCTCAATCTGGATGTTGGGCAACTCGCGCACCTGTTCGGCGAAGCTCAGCACCTCGGTGGGAGCAAGTCCCAGCCTGGCCATGCCAGTATCCACCTTTATATGCACAAGGGCCGGGCGTTTCTGGGACACAGCGGCCCGCGAGAGATGTCTGGCCACGTCCAGGGAAAAGACGGCGGCCCGCAGGTCATAGCGAACAACCTCCCTGGCCTGCCAGGGAGGGGTATAGCCGAGGATGAGGATTGGAGCGGTGATCCCTCGCTCGCGCAAGCCCACGGCCTCACTCAGACAGGCCGTTCCCAGCAGAGAGGCCCCATTCAGGAGAGCCGTGCGGGCCACGCGAAGGATGCCATGGCCATAAGCATCGGCCTTCAGAACGGCCATAACCTCCACGCTGGAACCAACCAGCGCTTTGATCCGTTGCAGGTTGTAGGCGATCGCCCCCAAATCGATCTCAACCCAAGTTGGTCTCTCCTGACAGAGAGACACCTTTTGCCTCCAACCAGGATCCTGACGCACCAGGACGAACGGCGCCTCGTTTTTATCAGCCAGTAGCCCTTCCACCACCTTCTCCATGCGCGCCTCTTCTGAGCCCTTCACTAAGACCACATCACCACTCTGTAGTCGCGGGACAAGGCTTTTGAGGACATCATCAGGCGTATAGGTTATGGCGACCTGATGCGGCGCCATCCCAGCCCTCCTCGCCCCCTGAGCGATCAGCTCGGCCCGGTCACCCTTGGTGACCAGATAATCAGCCATCTCGACCGCCCGGCGTCCCACCAGCTGATGCCCCTCCTCCATAAAGGAACCCAACCCCAGCATATCACCACAAACGAAGATCCTACGCCCCGGGAAAGTGGAAAGCGTCCTGAGAGCAGCCAGGGCCGAGGGAGGGCTGGCACTGAAGGTATCATCGAGGAGGATGGTGCCCTGCAGCCCCTTAAGAGGATTCAAGCGGCCAGGCAAGGGGGTCAGCTGAGCTAAGCTGGGGATGATCTCCTCCAGAACGTAGCCACAGGATAGACCGACAGCGATGGCCGCCAGCGCCGTATACACGCTGTGCTCGCCAAGAAGGGGAAGCCGCACTCGCTGGACTTGCTCGCCCCAGTGAAATTCGAACTGGATTCCCTCTGTTCCAGCCACCACATCTCTGGCCCAGAGGTCAGATTCTGGACTTCGACCATAGGAGATCACTCTGGCCTCCGTCTTTCCCCGCAACGCACTGACCCGGACGTCATCGCCATTGAGGATGGCCACGCCATCATCCGGGAGGGCAGCCACGAGCTGACCATACTCCTCAGCCAGGTTGTCCAGAGAGCCGAGATACTGCAAATGGGACTCAGCCACGTTAGTGACCACCCCGATACGCGGTGCGGTAAGGCCGCAAAGCTCAGCGATCTCGCCGAAGCTGTCGCTGGCCATCTCCAATACAGCCTTCTCGTGTGTGGCCGAGAGTCTGCCCAGGGCGATGGGCAGTCCATAGAGATCGTTATAGTTATCATTTTCAAAGACGGCCGGTGTTCCTCCATATCCCTGGCTGAGCACGGCTACGATCGCCTTTTGAGTGCTCGTCTTGCCCACGCTACCGGTAACAGCAATCACCTCTGGCTTATATTTTTGGAGGATGAAACTCGCCCAACGTTTCAAGGCCTGACGCGTGTCCTCCACGACGACGCAAGTGGCACCAAAGGCGCTCAGGTCGATCTCCCGCTCAGAGAGCACAGCGGCTGCCCCAGCTCGACAAGCCTCCAGGATGTAATCGTGTCCGTCCGCTTTCCCGGTCCTGACGGCCAGGAACAGTTCCCCCGGCCTCAACTTGCGCGAATCATAACTGAAGCCATCGAACTCCCTATGAAAGACCTCACCGAAGGTACGCCCGGCGGTGGCTTTGAGGATGTCCTCCAGATAGACCATACGCGCTGCCCCCTTCCTTGAGCCAAGTACCTCTGGAATTTTACAACAGATTTGGCCCGTTGACCAGGTGGGGCACCAATGCTATGATGAGAAAAGACTCGACCTTAGGAAAGGCTAGTGATCAACGAGCAGTTAAGCGCGGCGCTACGGCAGATCGTGGGCAGGGCTAACGTCCTCGACCGAGCCGAGGAGCTACTCTGTTATTCTTATGACGCCACACCCTTAACTGCCCTACCGGACGCTGTAGTTTTACCGTCCACAGCTCAAGAGATAGCGGCCATCTTACAGCTGGCCAACAAAGAGCGAATCCCGGTCGTTCCTCGTGGGGCAGGAACATGTCTTAGTGGCGGTCCAGTGCCCACTTCGGGAGGAATCGTCCTCCTTACAGCGCGCCTAAACCGTATTCTTGAGATCGATACAGCCAATCTAACGGCTACCGTCCAGCCTGGGGTGGTAACCGCCGACTTCCACAGTGCTGTCGAGCGCCTCGGTCTCTTTTACCCCCCAGATCCAGCCAGTTTGAGCGTCTCCACGATGGGGGGCAACGTCGCCGAGGGGGCCGGCGGACCGCGCTGCTTCAAGTACGGCACGACCAAGGATTGGGTCACCGGACTAGAGGTCGTCTTGCCTACCGGCGAAATCATCCGCACGGGGGGCAAGACGGTGAAGAATGTGAGCGGCTATGACCTCACCCACCTCTTCATCGGCTCGGAAGGGACGTTGGGGGTCATCACCGAGATCATCGTCCGCCTCATTCCCTTGCCCGAGGCCAAGCAGACCCTCCTGGCCATTTTCACCGCCCTGGACGACGCCGCCAAAACTGTCTCGGCCATCGTGGCCGCCAAGATCGTCCCCACCACGCTCGAGTTGATGGATAAGGTCACCATCGAGAGAATCGAGTCCTATAAGCCAACAGGGCTACCCCTCGATGCCGATGGGCTGCTACTGATCGAAGTAGACGGTAGCGGCAACGAGGTGACCAGGCAGGCTGAGCTGATCGAAGAAATCGTCCGCCACTGTGGGGCGCGGGAGATCAAGGTGGCCCAGACACCAGAAGAGAGTGAGCGTCTCTGGGAGGCCCGCCGTTCAGCCTTTGCCGCTACCGCCCGTAGCTGCCCAACGGTAATCATCGAAGATGCCACCGTGCCCCGCGATAAGGTACCGGAGATGGTACGGCACATACGCGCGCTGGCGGCCAAGCATCACCTGGCCGTGGCCATACTTGCTCACGCCGGCGACGGCAATCTGCATCCCAATATAATGACCGATCAACGAAACAAAGAGGAGCTGGAGCGGGTAGAGAGGTTCACCGCCGAAATGTTCCAGGCGGCCCTTGAGCTGGGGGGCACCCTCAGCGGCGAGCACGGCATCGGCCTCTTGAAATCCCCCTTCCTGGAGTGGGAATTTGGGCCGGCCGGAACGGCAGTTATGCGCCGCATCAAAAGCGTCCTCGATCCCAATAACATCCTGAACCCAGGCAAGATGTTTTCGGAAAACTGAAGTGGGGAGACTGAGCAAGGAACAGCAGTACGCTGAGTCCTTAAGGTGCATCCGTTGTGGGCTTTGTCAGGCCCAATGCCCCGTCTTTGATGTCCTGCGCCTCGAGCCAGGCGTAGCCAGAGGGAAGGTGCAACTGGCACGCGCCCTTTGGGAGGGAAAATTAGGGCCGTCTACACCGTTGCGGGAGATGGTCCATCAGTGTTTGAGCTGCGAGGCCTGCACGGACAATTGCCCCAGCGGGGTGAAGGTGGGCACGCTCCTGCTGGAGGCGCGGGCCGCTCTGGTTGAGGAACTGGGCTTACCGGCGGTCGAGAGCCTCATCCTTCGCCAGACCTTGCCTTATCCCAGCCGCCTGCGGCTGAGCGGCATGGCCTTGGCCCTTTACCAACGAACCGGCCTGCGCTGGCTGGCTCATAAAGCAGGATTGCTCCAGATCCTGCCCGGTGAGCTGGACGAGAAAGAGGAACGGTTGCCGGAGACAAGCTTTCTGTCCGCCCGGCAAGTCTTGCCCACGTTGAGTGGCCCGAACCCCGGCCGGCGCGTGGCCTACTTTCTGGGCTGTGCTACCGATCTCTTTTACCCCCGTCTGGGCCGGGCGATGGTGGAGGTTCTGAGACAGCATGGCTGTCAGGTCTTCATCCCGCCACAGACGGTCTGCTGTGGGATGCCCCACCGCGCTAGCGGCGACGTAGCCACTGCGGCGCGGCTGGAGAAGCAGAACACAACCATTCTGAACGAGGCAGAGGTCGAGGCCATCGTAGTCGACTGTGCCACCTGTGGCAGCACGCTCAAGGGATACGACGGACTCAGGGCCCCGGTTTATGATATAACCGAGTATCTGGTGAGCGTCATCGGACTGGATAGTCCCGCAAGTTCCCTTCCCTCGCTGACTGTGACCTACCACGACCCCTGTCATCTGAAGCGTGGTCAAGGGGTGAGCGAGGCACCACGCCAGGTCTTACGCTCCATCCCCGGCGTCAATCTGGTGGAGATGGACGAGGCCGATCGCTGCTGTGGTGGCGCCGGTACCTTCAGCCTGGCCTATCACGATCTGTCAGTGCGCATCCTGGAGCGTAAGATGGACAATGTGGCAGCGACCGAGGCAGACATCCTGGCTACCGGATGTCCCTCGTGTCGGATGCAACTGAGCTACGGACTTAAGCGGGAGGCGAGGAGAAAGGCTCCTCGGAAACTTCCCCGCCGCGTCATTCATCCTATCGAGTTATTGGCTGAGGTCTACGCCTCAGGAAACTGACCATTTGCCCCCCAGCAGCAGGGCCATGCTCACATCGGTTTCTTAGAAGGGAGATAATGAAGCAGCTCATCATCGATGGCTATAATGTCCTTCGCTGTAATCCGCAGCTGACCGCGCTGGAGAAGCACGGACTGGAAAGCGCCCGCTATCGGCTCGTCAACCTTCTGGCCCAGAAGTCCCAACAATATGATATCACCGTGGTCTTTGATGGCTATCAGAGTGGGTTCCTGGCAGAGAGGACGGAGCGGATACAGGGCATCCGTGTCACCTACTCAGGACAGGGAGAGAAGGCCGACGAGGTCATCAAACGACTGATCGATGGACTGGCGCAGCCAGCCAACGCGATCGTCGTCTCTAACGATAACGAGATACGCCAGCACGCCCACGGACGTGGATGTCAGGTGGGCAGTGCCGATGCTCTGACACCGCCTCCACGGCGGCGGATAACGCCAGCCACGCTCGCTGAGGATGAAGAGAGCCAGCGGGGCAAACCGAAGAAGGGTCCCAGCTGGCGGCGAAAGCGCCGACAGGCGGCTGAGCGCTGGCGGTTCTAGGTCTATTTCCGCTCAGAGCCAACGGCCCTCACCAGCAGGATGGGCACGCTGGTGCCCTGAAGAATCCTGGCCGCCACGCTGCCAAAGGCCCATTGCATCACCCCACCCCGCCCATGCGTGGCCATGGCAATCAGGTCGAAGCCATTTTGTTCGGCGTATTCGATGATCTTCTCCTCAGGACGCCCGATCTCCACCACCCAGCGCACGAGCTGCCCCTGAGCCTTCAGCCGCTCCGCCACCCCAGACAAATAGCGCTGCGCTTCCTCAGTCTCTTGTTTGAGTAGCTGTTCAGCCCCCACCGGCACCCCTTCGCCGGCCAGAAGACCAGTAAGGGGCGTTACTATGCGAATAAGGGTGATCTCAGAACCCATTTTGGCCGCCAGATCCTCAACCAAGCCGAGGGGGATCTCGGCCAACGACGAGCCATCAAGGGGAACAAGCACCTTCTTGAACATTAGCAGTCTATCCTTAATAAATCTTTACTCAAGCTGCGCCGCCCGAAAGATGTTCAGGAGCCTCTCTAACCGCTCCAGATAGCGCTCGGAGGATTTCATGCGGTGTTCCACACAATGGAGGCGACGCTTCACCTCTCTTAATTCCTCCTCATCGCCGCCGAACTCCTGGATGATCTCGGCCGCCAGCTTCAACCTGGCGTGTTCAACCATATAATTATCGAGGCGACTAACCTCCAGTTTGATCAATGACTCGTACTCGGCGATGATCTCTCTGATTAGGGCTGCTCTGTCAAACATCGTCTCCCCTCCACCCCATCGCTGAGGGATCACTACTGTGGAGAACTATGCGCTTCCGTCCGCCAGTGTCAGTGGATCGAAGCGGCCATCTTCCCCACCGACGGTATCTCTCTGCCGGGATCTCCCCGATCACGGCCAACCCTACGAAACGCCGAATATCGTCGCTATCCCGAATGGTGTTGTCCAGATAATCTAAGAGAAAGGCTAAGCCCACCCCAGCGAATAATCCCAAGAGGACGCGCAGGGCGATGTCCAGAAAGTCGCGCCGCACCGCCAGCGGTATGACCGTGGGCGGATCCACGATGGTCACAGTCACGTTCTGGTCACTGATCTCTCGCAGGTACCTGGCTCTGGGCTCGGTGAGCATCTGGCCGATGGTGTTGGCGAGCAGCTGGGCATTCTCAGCGCTATCGGAGGTAACTGTCACCTTGAGAACGCGATGAGACTTCTTGGTCGTTATCGTTCCCTGGGGAGGGCCAGCGGGCCGACCCTTCAGGCGCTCCCGTACATCAGCCATAAAGGATGGGCTCTCCATTACAGCCGATAGGTCATCAACGAGATACTCGGAGGCAAGATAGCCCCAATATTCCGGGTAGTAGTAACGATCATCCGGCGATTGTACCTCAGGCTTAATGGACAGGCGCAGGGTAGACTGGTATTGAGGGGTGTAAGTTGGCCGGAAAAGCAGAGCCGCCACCAGGGAGAGCAGGGTCAGGGCCACAACCATCCATAGTCGCCGGTAAACGATGTTCCAATACTGTCGCAGTTCCACCTTCTCCTCCTGTTCTAGGATACCTTCTCGTAACAAACCAGCAACCCTCCCGCCCATTCAGGAGGAAGGAGACGATCGCCCACCTCTAGGAAGAGGCTCACTCCTAGATTACCGACTATCCCCAGGGGCTTCAGGCGCAGCAAGAAACGACTAACTGTTACCAGAGCGGCCATGGCGGCTGACTTCTCCTTGTATTCATTGTCGAAGCACTGGACGATGCGTTGGAGGTACATCGGCCCACGATAGACAGGCATCTCACACAATGGACGAAAACCGGTCTGGCGAAACCTGGCCACCACCTCAGAGGGCGCTTCCAGCCCGACGTGTCCTTCCGGGGATATGATATAGCTTTGATACAGATCTGGAAAGCGTTTGGCGAAACGCATCAGTGGGTCTTCCCCATCCGTCTCGATGTAATGGAGCGTTCGACCACCTCGCTTCAGAACACGATAGATCTCGCCTAAAACGCCACCCTTATTCTCCGGCAAGATATGGCCCAGGACATCACTGCTCACTACGAAATCAAAGGATGAGGTGGCGAAGGGCAAGTCGGCCAGGTCAGCCTGGACCACCTGGTCGTAGATGTGACTGGCTTGGCGCAAGGAGGCGAAGGAGAGATCGATGCCGATCACCGGCCCCACCGTGGTGTAGAGCCTCCAGCCTCCCCCACAGCCAAGGTCGAGCACCATTCCCCTCCTACCCCGCAGCTGCTGCACAAAGAAGCGCTCCTTCTTCACCACCAGATTGCGCAGCGAACCGGCACTGGCATCAGTTTCAGCCCAACGGCCCTCGTAGAAGGCATCTCTCTGGCTGAATACAGGAACTCCCTCAGCCATACCCATCTCCCCTACGGAAAGATCTCCGCCAGACGTCGATGCTCCGCGTGCTTCTCATTTATAAAGCGGGATAGGTTCTCCTTGAAAGCCTGGAGTCCAAAGCGCTCAGCGTGTCGGCGAATGCGGGCGGGATCATAGCGACTGGCATCAAAATGCTGCACGGCCTGCATCAGCTCCTCAGGGGTTTGCTTCCAGAAGAAGGTTCCGGTTTCACCCTCAACGATGGTCTCTAAGGCTCCACCGGCTCCATAAGCGATAACCGGGCGGCCGGCTGCCTGGGCTTCAAGCGGCGTCAGTCCGAAGTCCTCCTCGCCGGGGAAGATGAGCGCCTGACAACGCGCATATAACCCCCTCACCTCCTCATCGGGTACCTTCCCTAGGAACTCTATATTCGCTTTAGCTATGCCTCGCAGAGAGCGATAATCGCGCCCATCACCGCTGATCTTTAGGGGCAACCCCAGACGATTAAAAGCCTCGATGGCCAGGTCGACCCGTTTATAGGGGATAAGGCGGGATACGATCAGGAAATAGTCCTCTATCGTCGTCGCCGGACGATAAGCCTCTGTGTTTACCGGTGGATGAATAATCGTCGCCTCACGACGGTAGTATTTGGCGATACGGCCGGCTACCGTTCTTGAGATGGCCACGAAATGATCCACCCGATTGGCCGCTAGAGCATCCCAGGTGCGCAGGTAGCTAAGGAAGAGCGGTAGGAGCAATGTCCCCAAAGCACCAATGTTCTCGCCCCGCTTATACTCTGCAAAATGCCAGAGGAAGCGGGCTGGGGTCAGGCAATAACAGACATGACAGGTGTGAGGGCGGGTGATCACGCCGTGGCAGAAGGCGCTGCTGTTGCTGATCACCACATCGTAGTCGCTGAGGTCGAACTGCTCAAAGGCTAAGGGGTATAAGGGCAGGAATGGTTGATGGTGCGTCTTTACAAACGGCAGCCGCTGCATAAAGCTGGTACGAATGTCCCATTGGCGATAGGCGCCCGGCATCCGTTCGGGGGCATAAATCGAGGTATAGATAGGGGCGACGGGATACATCTCGTGCAAGATCTCCAAGACCCGCTCGGCCCCACCATACTGATTTAGCCAGGAACAGACTATGGCTACCTTCAAGCCGCAAAAATCCTTCCTCAATAGGCCCCTTTACCAGAGAGGACAGCCGGAATAGTGCGTAACAGGACGCGGAAATCTAGTCCCAGGGACCAGTTCTCAATGTACCATATATCCAGAAGGACCATCTCATCGAAGGTAAGATCGCTTCGCCCACTTACCTGCCAAAGCCCGGTCAGCCCTGGTGAGACCTCCAGGCGTTTCCGTTGCCAATCCTCGTATCTTTCCACTTCGCTGGAGAGGGGTGGTCTGGGTCCCACCAGGCTCATGTCACCGCGCAGGACGTTATAGAATTGGGGCAGCTCATCCAAGCTGAAACGGCGCAGGAAGCGACCAACCCTGGTCAACCGGGGGTCACACCTAATCTTGAATAGCGGCCCACTGGCCTCGTTGAGCGGCCGTAAATCCCCAATCTCTTCGTCTGCACCCACCTTCATCGAGCGAAACTTGTAAAGGACAAAAGGTTTGCCCCCCCTGCTCACCCGAACCTGCTTGAACAGGACGGGGCCAGTCGAATCAAGTCTAATGGCCAGAGCGATGAGGGCCAGCAACCACGAGCCCATCACCAGCACCAACGCCGAGAGCACCACATCGGTCAACCGCTTGAGGAGCAAATTCATCCCCCGGATGGAGACCTCCTTTACCCCAATAAGCGGAATGCCGTTAACAACATCAATATCAACCTGGCTCAGGCTGAGCTCATAAAAGTCAGGGACGATCCGAAAGCCCACGCCGGCCCTCTCGCAATGGGTGAGTATCTCGATAATCCGACGGTGGGAAGCTGAAGGGAGGGCGATAACTACTTGATCTATATCGTGTTCGTGGAGAGCGCGGGTGATCTCACTGAGCCGCCCCAAGCAAGGGAATCGCCCGATGTCCTTTTGTCGTTCGTCATCAACGAAACCGATCACCTGATAGCCCAACTCCGGCTGAGCGACAAAGCTTTGCATAATCATGCGCCCCAACCTCCCCGCCCCTACGATCAGGACATGCTCCAGACCGATCCCTTTTCGCCGTAGATAGGCACGGATCGTCCTCTCGACCAGGCGGGAGAGACCAAGAAGGACGATGATCAAGAGCCAGGCATAAATGAACATCAGGCGCGAAAGCGCATAGGGGCGATAATAGAACACGGCCACGATCATTATGGCCACACCAATGGTAGTGCCGGCGAATATCCCGGCCACCTCATCCACCCAGGATCCCTCAAGATGTGGACGGTAAAGCCCCTGTAGCTTATAAACCAGCAGTACAATGAGCGTTAAGCTCAACTGGATGGAGAGATAAGCGCCCAGGGAGACGTAGTTCTGCTCGGCAAATGCCGGACCGAGCTCCAACTCATAGCGCATCCACCAGGAGAGGATGAAGGCCAAATTTAGCAGGGCTGTATCTGCCAGGGCCATAGCTGGTGCTGGAAGGAGGCGACCGCGCTTCCACATCCCCCGGCGTCTTTCTACCTGTGCTTGCACTTCAACGGCTGGCTGCAACTCCACTCCCCAAGCTACGGTATGCTTCCAACGTTCGTCGAGCCGTCCCCTCCCAGGAGAAGAGGCGCGCCCGGGCCAATCCTTTCTGGCGTAGCTCCCAGCGCAAGGCTGGTTCACTCAATACCTTGACCATCGCCCCGGCCCACTCCTCCACAGCGAGCGGATCGACAAGGACACCGACCTCACCGACCACCTCGGGCAAGGAGGATGCCTGGGAACAGACCAGCGGCGTACCACAGGCCATCGCCTCCAGGGGAGGGAAACCAAACCCCTCGTATAGCGAAGGATAAACGAACAGGTCGGCGCAATTATACCACAAAGGGAGCTGGTCTAAAGCTATATAACCAGGAAAGAGAACATCATCTTGTAAGCCGAGCTCCCGCGCCTGGGTGAAAATGCGTTCGTACAGCCAGCCCTTGGCTCCGGCTATGACCAGCTTATGTGGCAGGTGAGACTCTCTTCGCAATTGAGCGTAAGCTTTGAGCAGGGTGGATATGTTCTTACGAGGCTCCAACGTGCCCACAAAAAGAATGAATGCGGCTGGAAGTCCCTGTCGCTCACGGAAGGCGGCTACCTCCGACTCTGCAAGTGGACGAAAGGACTCCTCCACACCGTGTCCGATCACAACGATCTTATCCGCCGGAACATTGAGCAACCTTATCAGATCCCGCTTGGTATTCTCGGAGACGGCGATGACCTTGTCGGCCCTCCGTGTCGATAGATAGGTGAAGACGCTCAGATAGAGCCGATTGAGCCGATTGAAGATGCGGGGATAGAGCAGAAAACTGAGGTCATGGACGGTCACAACTGAACGACTGGCACAGAGGATAGGCTGCACGTAGCCAAGGGAGTGGAGTACGTCGATGTGCTCCTGGAGCAAGGCCAACGGCTGAAGGAGTTGCTCCCAGAGTATCCTTAGCAGCGGCCGGACCGTCGGGAGAGATGATAGACGCAGCCCGAAACAGTCGTCGGGCATAAGGGTTGAGGCCACTTTGGGATCACCGAGAAAGAGGACGTATCTTTCAGACTGGCTCACCCGCCCTAAGTGGTTGATCAAGTTCCAGATATAGCGGCTGATGCCGGCGCCACGGTAGGAGGACGTTAACGAAAGCAGATGCGCATTTAAGCCTACACGCATAGGGCCATGATAACCCATTTCCGATGCTGAGTCTAGATGTGCGGTGTCCAGGACATCCTATACACTCCTCCGGCTACGTTGAATACGTGCGGCTGGTGCTAGAATGATCTGGTCAGCGGCATCTCACTACTGAGGAGGTGAAGCAGTGTGCAACCTGGACTCCGCACAATTAGTGTCCCACAATTCGCAGTTAGCGAGGCTCTCATAAAGAGAATAGGCTTATTGTAACACACTGCCTTGCGGCTGATCCCTCCCGCCGCCTTTGCCTTCCTCAATAGAGATAGGGCAGGGGATGAGACCGAGCCTCTTTTGCTTCTATTCTATCATCCCTCTTACGCTG